>CAYHEL010000049.1:0-11133 GCA_964355415.1 uncultured Verrucomicrobiota bacterium
GAGGGACTGAGGACATTGGCGACGTGGATAAGGAAGGAACTGGGCGCTCAGACGCCTCTGCACCTGAGCGCGTTTCATCCGGATTTTCAACTTCAGGCGCCACCCACGCCGAGTTCTGTTTTACTTCATGCGTATCAGGTGTGTCGCGAATCATTGCCCTACGTCTATGTGGGAAATCTGCCGCTGAAAACGGGGCAGAACACCTTGTGTCCGGGGTGTGGTGCGACGCTGATCGAAAGGGTCGGTTATCGAACCCGGATCACGAGTCTCAATGACGGTGGATGTGCCCACTGCGGACGCCCGTCGGAGGTCATCCGTTAATAATCCAGAGCGTCATCGCCACCCGGGATTTTCTCGTTGCCTGATTCGACGGTCTGAAGATCTTGCTTCTTCCCGCCAGCGAGGAGGGATTTTTGCCATTCTCCAAAGAGAAGGCGGGTTCTGCGCCGGATCGTGCTTGTCACGACCTGGTTTTGAACAGAGGAGAGTTCATCAGGGCTGGCAGGCTTGCGTTCCGCCACGTAGGCAATGATCAGGCCTTCGGCGCCGGGAAGGACATCAGATAGTTCGCCGGCGTTGCGGGCGGTGATGTCACCGAGAATTTCAGGAGAACTGAGATTATCGGGAGCCGAATAGGCCGAAAATACGGCGGTGGTGTGCACATTCAGCGTCATCTCCTTGGCCAGACTGATGAATGATTTCTTGTTGTTCAGTCCGGTTTGAAAGGCGAGATGAAGGGCTTTCGCCTTCTGATCAAGGGCTTCCAGGACAGCCTTGGAGACGGCCAACGGCTTGACCTGACTCCGAACCGCGTCGAAGGCTGGAATATACGCCTCGGTATTGGTGGCCAGCGTCAACAGATACACATGATTGGAGCCTGCGATGGCATCACTGAAATGCTCGCCGTTGGCGGGGCGCACTCGGAAGGCCGCCGCGTTGAAGGCCATGCCAGCGTCAATTCCGGGCAGTTCGGATTCCCTGTCAAAGAGGTCGGTCTTGTGAATACTGAGGTTTGCCTTCGCGGCCATGGCATCGAAGGAAAGGGACTGGCCTTTCATATCAGGAACGAGACTGTCGCTGAGGTCGTTTGCAGCATCGCGCGCGTGTTGGATGGCGGCGGCATGAATCAGCCGGTTTGAAATACCCGCTGAAACGATTTCAAAGGGGGTGACGGATTTGACGCCATTGGTGTCGGTTGTTGAGAACTCATCGGAATGGGCGGCGTAATACTCCTCTATTGAATTGGTGTCGACCTTCTCCAACGCCTTCGCCAGGTAATCCGAAACGGGAATGTCGATGTAACGCACCGCCACTTTCGGGGGCACCAGGAAGGCATTTGTGTTCCGTGTGTAATAAGCCTGAAGATCGGACTCCGATACCGTGACGGACTCCGGCGGAATACTGTTCGTGTCGAGACTGATGTAATCAATGCGGAACGAGTCGGCATAGCGGGCCGCCATGCGATTCAACTCCGTTGCGCTCACCCAGACAGCGGAGGATGCGATGCCGTGCAGCTTCTGGAGAATGATATTTTCGGTAAGTTGATGTTCGAATTGAGGCATGGAGACGTTCAGGCTTCCCAGGACGCTCTGGCAGAAATACTGGTACCGTTGCTTGTTAAAGGTTCCGTCCTCCTGAAACTGGGGGTCGCGTTTGAGCATGGCCAGAACTTCTTCAGGGCTGGCGGTGATGCCCATCTCCTGGGCGGCGCGAAGCGCGGCCACCCGTTTCCATGACATCTCCCGAAGCTCCTTGTCGAGTCTGGGGGTAATGGTGATGATTTTGCCGACGCTCAGGCAGAGTCCCATGTAGGTGTTAAGTCGTGCCTGGCGCAACTCATTATCTGTGACGGGAATCCCGTCGAGTGTGCCGGCCTTGCCGATCGGACGTCCCTTTTCGCACCCGCCGTTGGGGGTGAAAAACCCGACGAAGGTTACGATCACCACGCCCGCTATGATCCACCAGACAACCTTGTTCCGGATCATCTTGTTAAACTTCATGATCATCATGAAAGTATTCCCTTCCCTGATCTGTTCAAAAATACCCTTCCCCAAAAACAATAAGCGTTATGGATACTGGGTTAGGAGGGGGGAGTCAAGGTTAGAAGTCAATGAAATGCCCTGTCGGGCAATTGTATTGACTCTCGCTTGCCATTCCGCCAAGTTCCCCAGTCTAGTGTGTCATCTGAAGCAAGTCGAGATGCCGACACGGGCTTATTATGAGACACAGACTTCGAATGAGTGAGTTAATAAAGAGTTCCGCGAAGCCGTTCCGTTACAAGGTTACTGTGGCGTATGACGGCACCTCCTATGCCGGGTGGCAGGTTCAGCCCGTTCATGTAACCGTCCAGCAGCGGATCGAGGAGACTTTGAAGAAACTTACCGGCGAGACGGTAAAGGTTCATGGCAGTGGTCGGACGGACGGGGGCGTTCATGCCCGGGGGCAAGTGGCGCATTTTGACCTGTCGAGGAAATGGGTGTGCGGATATCTCCTCAAAGGAATGAACGCCGTGTTGCCCCAGGATATCAGGATCCTCCGCCTGAACCGGGCTAAACCGGATTTTCATGCCCGGCGCAACGCGGTGAAGAAAGAATACCGGTATTTTATCTGGAATCGTGCCGTCATGGATCCCTGTCGGCGCCTCTATTCAACGCATGTCCGCCAGTCATTGAACGTGAAGGCCATGCAGGAAGCGGCCCACCTTCTGGTGGGGCGTCATGATTTCGCCTCGTTTACGGCAAACCCCAATGTCGAGGTGGAGAGCACGGTTCGTGAAGTGTTCTATCTGATGGTAAGACAGCAGGGATCTCTGGTCGTCATCCGCGTTGCCAGCGATGGATTTCTCTACAAGATGGTTCGCAGTTTGACGGGGCTTTTGCTCAGGGTCGGACAAGGGCATGTGAAGCCTGATGAGGTGAGGGATATTCTGGCCTCGAAACTCAGAACCGCCCGCGTACCCACCGCTCCGCCCAGGGGACTATTCCTCTGGCGTGTATGGTATTAAGGCTTGCTGCAACCTCCCTTTCAGGCTGGGAACAACCGGTCAAAATGGGCAGGAATCGGCGCCTCGTAAGTCGTTCGCTTTCCGGTAAAGGGGTGCTGAATCGAAATGGATAGGGCATGCAGCGCCAGGAAACGATTCGGATCGTGCGGCCGTCCGTACTTCTGGTCGCCGACTATGGGGTGACCGTGCTCTGCCAGATGGACGCGAATCTGGTTCTTTCGGCCGGTCAGTAGCGTGACATCCAGAAGACTCGTCTTTCTGGACTCCCGTATCACTCGGTAGGCGGTATGCGAGAGTAACCCTTTCGCATGGTTCGGCGTGGAATAGACCCGAAATGCGGCGTTTTCTGTCAGGTAGGAACTAATCGTATCGTTCTTCCTTGAAAGGATCCCGTGTACGATGGCCAGATAATGTTTTTCAGTGTTGTCCCAGTTATCCTGTAACGTCCGCTTCACTCTCTCAGTTCTGGCAAATATAAGGACTCCTGAGGTGTCCCGGTCCAGGCGGTGGACGATAAAGACGCGTTCGTGTGACTTGGAATTGCCCTTGCGCACATAGTTGGTTAACGCGTGATAGGCCGTTCTGGTCCGTTCGTCATCTGTCGCCATCGTCAGCAGGCCGGGTTGCTTGTCGACGACAATAATCTCCCGATCCTCATGAAGAATGGCAAGGCCCGTGGGTTGGTGGCGGCGTCGGGCGAACACAGTCTGGTTGCCGGCTCTGAAATCCTGATTCGGGCTCATGGGTTTGTGATTTTTCGTTGTATCATGACTTTGAAGGCCCGGCCCATCATGGACGGGTGCATGAGTTGATGAATTTGATTGCGCTCCGGGCTCCATTGTCCGGCCTTGTCTGCAGCGATGGACTCGATAATGCCGAGTCCGGTATCCAGGATGTATTGAGTTTGGTCGCAGAACAGAACTGTTTTCAGGCCGGATCGTTCGCCCTGTTTCATCAGTGAAGTGAACTCAACATGGGCCGTTATGTCCTGGAGGCCGATGTGTTCGAACGGATTGGCGGATTGGGTATGACGGTGATAACAGAGGAGCGTTCCGTCGCGGCGGTGCGGAGCAAAATGGTTATGGCGCTCATGCCCGTAGTCGACGGTGAGAACATACCCCCGTGTCAGTCGTCGGGCGATGTCATCCATCCAGTCCCATGATCGGAGATTGATTTCCGTGGTGTAGCCTTCCATCAGGTGGGCTGGCAGATCGCGCAAGTACGCTTCGATGAGGGGCGAGGATAGGGGACCGGCGACTTCAACGAATGGCGTCCCGTTGACGGACTGGGTGGACACGTAGAGTTCCTGCCATTGACCTCCCACCACCTTGACGCGATGGACGGGAAGGGCATCCAGGAATTCGTTGGAGAACACACAGCCTGATAGTGTGTCGGGCAGGGAGTCACCGTTCTCAATGACATGATAATCCAAATCGGGCGCCTCTCGAAGCACGTCGTCGCGCAACTGTCCATGATGTCCGCCGAACTCGACTATCCTGAAGTCCGGCGGGTTGCCAAGTTCGTCTCTGAACGTCAGGAACTGTTTCGCCAGGATGCGCCCGAAAAGGGCGCCCACACTGACATTGGTGAAGAAGTCTCCGTCACGTCCGATACGGGCCCCCCCCGTGTAGTAACCCAGGCGGGGATGATAGAGCGCCATTTCCATGAAGCGCTCAAAGGTGATCCGTCCGCCGTGAGACGTGATTTCGCCGACGATTTCGTCAACCAGTCCCCGTTTATTTCGACCAGAAGGTGCCATTGTCATCAAGGATAACCCCCGGATTAAAGGGGGCAAGCCGCCTCCACCATAAGCTGCCGGGAATGACGATGGGATTGCCGGAATATCGTTTAAGTTGCATGCGAAAGAAAGTGCCAGAACAGAGACGTATACGCAATCTTAATGGTTATCCGATGCTTCCGGGAAATCTTGGCCTGTCCTTCATCTTGACCTTGATGGGGCCGAAAGATTATGGTTAGCCGCATGAGTGAGAAATCATGACACACGAGTGTCGTCGAGTTGAGGATACATGCTGAACACCCTGACGATTCACGAGGTTCTGGAGAAATTGCAGCGGCGGGAATGCCGGTCCGAGGACGTTGTTCATTCCGTGCTCGAGGCCATACGCAGGATTGATCCACAGCTAAACGGATATCTTTCTGTGAATGAGGAAGCGGCGCTGGCACAGGCCAGGGCGGCGGATGCGGCCCGGTTGAACGGCGGAACGGGACGTCTGCTGGGTGTGCCTCTGGCGGTCAAGGATGTTCTGAATGTCAAGGGGCAGTCATGCACCTGCGGCTCGAAAATCCTGAAGGGATATGTCGCCCCTTATGACGCCACGGCCATCGCACGCTTGAGGGCGGAAGGCGCCGTCTTATTGGGGCGAACCAATATGGATGAGTTTGCGATGGGATCCTCCACGGAAAATTCGGCCTACGGGATCACCCGGAATCCGTGGAACACCGACTGTGTGCCGGGCGGCTCGAGCGGTGGATCGGCGGCCGTCGTGGCGGCGGATGAAGCCATCGCGTCGCTGGGATCGGATACGGGGGGGTCGGTACGGCAACCCGCCTCCTTTTGCGGATGCGTGGGTCTGAAACCGACGTATGGCTTGATTTCCCGGTACGGGTTGACGGCATACGCCTCCTCCCTTGACCAGATCGGGCCCATGACCAAGGATGTCCGTGATGCAGCCTTATTGTTGCAGATCATGGCCGGTGTGGATCCGTCCGACTCCAGCACCGTGCCCTCACCGGCGCCGGACTATCGTGCGGCGCTGAAAAAGGACTTGAAGGGGGTTGTGCTGGGGCTGCCCCGTGAATACTTCATCGGGGGGCTTCATCCGGATGTGGAACGCCGCGTTCAGGAGGCGATTGCCGTATGCCGTGAACTCGGCGCCGAAACCGTGGAGGTGTCGTTGCCTCATACCCGTGATGCCATTGCGACGTACTATATCATTGCCCCGGCGGAGGCCTCGGCCAACCTGTCGAGGTTTGACGGGGTCCGGTACGGATTCCGGGCGGTTGGCGCAGGTGATCCGATCGAACTCTACAAGAAGACCCGTGCGGAGGGGTTCGGCCCCGAGGTCAAGCGCAGGATCATTTTGGGAACCTATGTGCTCAGCAGCGGGTATTACGATGCCTTTTATCTGCGGGCCCAGAAGGTTCGGACGTTGATCCGTCGTGATTTTGAGGAGGCCTTCAAAAAGTGCACCGCCATCCTGTCGCCTGTGGCACCCACTCCGGCCTATAAAATCGGAGAAAAGAGTGAGGATCCGATGCAGATGTATCTGGGGGATATTTTTACCGTTCCTGTGAATCTGGCCGGGATCTGCGGGATGTCGGTTCCGTGCGGGTTCTCTGCGGATCGCCTGCCGATCGGCATGCAGGTGGTTGGCTCCGCGCTGGGCGAGGAGGCAATCCT
The DNA here is from genome assembly GCA_964355415.1 of uncultured Verrucomicrobiota bacterium. Lineage (GTDB taxonomy): Bacteria > Verrucomicrobiota > Kiritimatiellia > CAIKKV01 > CAITUY01 > JAABPW01. Next base: position 6,426 of record CAYHEL010000049.1, read on the forward strand.
GAGGGTCGGTTACGCTTATGAGCAGGCCACTAACTGGCGCCGGTACCGGCCGCGGGACAACCCATGAGGGCGTGGAGCGCATGTCGAAAATGAGCAACTATCGGGTAACCATCGGGTTGGAAGTGCATGTCCAACTCAAGACGAAAAGCAAAATGTTCTGTGCGTGCAGCACGGATTTTGGCGCGCCGCCGAACACCCATGTGTGCCCGGTGTGCCTCGGTTATCCCGGCTCGCTACCGGTGATGAACCGGGAGGCGATTCACCTGACCGTCGTCACGGGTCTCATGCTCGGGTGCCGCATCAATCCCTTCAGCAAGTTTGACCGGAAGAATTATTTCTATCCGGACATGCCGAAAAATTATCAGATTACCCAGTACGATAAACCGCTCTGTCTGGGCGGCGGCGTGGATATTGAGAATGAGGGGAAGGCGCGCCGCATCGGGATCACACGAATCCACCAGGAGGAGGATGTCGCGAAAAACCTGCACTACGCGACATGGAGCGGGATTGATTACAATCGTGCCGGCGTGCCGCTCATGGAAATCGTCTCGGAGCCCGACATGGAGACGCCGGCGGAGGCCTTTGCCTACCTGCTGGCGTTACGCCAGATTCTGGTCTATGCGGGTGTCAGCGACTGCAATCTCGAGGAAGGCAATATGCGGTGCGACGTCAATGTCAGCATTCGCCCCGAGGGACAAAAGGATCTGGGCACCAAGGCCGAGATCAAGAATATGAATACCTTCAAGGGGGTTTTCAGTGCGCTGGAATACGAGATTGCCCGCCAGATTGATGAGGTTGACGCCGGCAGGAAAATCATTCAGGAGACCCGGCGCTGGGATGCGGATCTGGGTCAAACGTTCTCCATGAGGACGAAGGAAGATGCCCATGATTACCGGTATTTCCCCGAGCCCGACCTGATGCCGGTCGTCCTGTCGGAGTCACAGGTGGCCGACTGGGGCGCCACTCTGCCTGAGTTGCCCGCCCAGCGGCGGGAGCGGTTTGTGCGGGAATATGGTCTCCCGGAGTACGACGCCAAGGTTCTGGCTGCAGAGAAAGCGGTCGGCGACTATTTTGAGACGGCGGCGCGTTCCTCGAAAAACCCGAAGGCGATCTCGAACTGGGTGATGAGTGATGTGCTTAGGACGCTCTCCGAAAAGACTATTTCCATGACAGAGTTTTCCATTTCCGCGGAGGCGTTGTCCGAGTTGGTTGACTTGACCGAGTCCAAGGCGATTAATTCCAACACCGCGCGGGATGTTTTTTGCCTCATGCTCGCTGAGGGCGGGAGGGCCGGAGCGATTGTTGCCGCCCGGGGGTTGGCGCAGGTCAGCGACTCTGCGGCCATCGAAAAGATTGTGGATCAGGCCATTGCGGAGAACACCAAGTCGGTCGAGGATTACCGGAAAGGGAAGGGCGCCGCGTTGAAATTCCTGGTTGGACAGGTCATGCGATTGAGCAAGGGCAAGGCAAACCCGGAGATGGTCGGCGTTTGGCTTGAGCGCAAGTTGTCGAATTGACCCGTAGAGCGACATGGTGTTAGTGTACCGGGATAGGTTTTGTAACGGCATCGTTGAGAGGGCTATGATTTGACATCCAATGACGACTATGTTCTGGAGGTTCTCAAGGAAGAGGGCCTGGTGACGCCTGAGCAGATTGCCGATGTTCAACGCAGGATGCCGCCGCATGGTTCCTTCGTTGATGCCCTCATTTCCTTCAAGATACTCTCCTATGATGAGGTTCTCTCCATATTATCGAGCCGTTTCGGCATGGAGATGATTAGTCTCGTCAACTTGCACATTCCGCCGGAGGCGATCGCCGCCGTGCCCGTGGATGTGGCCCGCAAGTACAAGATCATGCCGGTATCGAAACATGACAATGTCTTGACTGTGGCTCTGGGCGACCCCCTTGAAGTGGATACGCTCGACAGTCTTCGCTATGTGCTGAAGAGTGAGATTGAGGGGGTTGTTGCCTTGCCCGCCGAGATTACGGCGGCCCTGAATCGGTTCTATGCCACCGATGCGTCGATGGAGACGATGATCGACCAACTGACCGAGGGAACGGTCGCCATGGTGTCCGCGGGCCGGTCTGACCTTCGCGAGGAGGCCGATGTTTCCGAATCCGATGTTCCCATCATCAAACTGGTGAGTCTGATCATTTATGAAGCGCACCGCAACCGGGCCTCCGATATTCATCTCGAGCCATTGGAGAAACGGTTCCGTGTCCGCTACCGCATTGACGGCGTGATGCAGGAGGTTGACAGCCCTCCCAAACGGCTGCAGGCCGCGATCATCAGTCGTGTCAAAATCATGGCGCTCATGAAAATATCCGAGAAGCGAGTTCCGCAGGACGGTCGCATCCAGGTCAACGTCAAGGGCCGGGAACTGGATCTCCGCGTATCGACCGTCCCCACCGGGCACGGTGAGAGTGTGGTCATGCGTATTCTGGATAAGCAGAATCTGGCGCTCGGACTTCCCAAGTTGGGATTCCTGGCCGATGACCAGGAGACCTTTACGCGGTTGATCGGATTGCCCGACGGGATCATCCTGGTGACGGGACCGACGGGTTCCGGGAAAACCACGACGCTCTACGCCTGTTTGAACTTTGTGAATCGTCCCGACCGGAAAATCATCACGGTGGAGGATCCCGTTGAATATCAAATGTCGGGTATCAATCAGGTGCAGGTTCGGGAGGACATCGGCCTGACGTTTGCGAGCGCGTTGCGCTCCATTCTGCGCCAGGCGCCGAACATTGTGATGATTGGTGAAATTCGGGACGGAGAGACGGCCCGTATTGCCACGGAGGCGTCGCTGACCGGGCATCTGGTCTTCAGCACGCTCCACACGAACGATGCGACGAGCGCGATCGCCCGTTTGCAGGATATCGGCGTCAAGCCCTTCCTGGTGGCGTCCTCAATTCGCGCCGTTGTGGCCCAGCGCCTGATTCGTAATGTGTGTGATCATTGCAAGGAGGAACACAAGCCGACCGCCACGGAGATGAAACTTCTGGGGGCGGCGGCGGATCAGTTTGCCGGGGTTCAACTCTACCGGGGACGCGGGTGTGGCAAGTGTTCCTTGACCGGCTATTCGGGCCGAGCCGGCATCTTTGAAATCTTTGTCATTACCGAGGAAATCCAGCGGATGATTTTTGAAAAGGTGTCGGCCGTGGAAATCCGGCAACGCGCCAGGGAACTGGGGATGCGGACCTTGCGGGAGGATGGCTTGCGTAAGGTGATCATGGGTAGCACAACGCTGGACGAGGTGTTGCGCGCCACAATGGGAGATGCCGAATGATGGATAGCAGCCAGATTGATATGAGCGAGCTTCTTCAGCTTGTGGTCGATGAAGGGGCTTCCGATCTTCACCTCGAGGTGGGGGTTCCCCCGGTGCTCCGCCTGCATGGACGTCTGCAACCGATTGATGCCTCGGCGCTGAAACCCGAAGACACGGAACGGTTCATGAAGAGCATCACCTCCGAGGATCACCAGCAGAAGATCCGGGAGGGCGGCGGGACGGACTTCGCGTTTGGGTTTGGCACGGCGGCCCGTTTCCGCGTGAGTGTGCTGAAGACGAAGGGGCATGTCGCTTTGGTGCTCCGTCAGATCCCGTCCAAATTGATGTCACTGGAGGGAATCGGACTGCCGGTGCAGGTGAAGGAACTTCTGTTCCGGCCACGAGGACTCATTCTCGTTACGGGACCGACGGGGTCTGGCAAGACGACCACGCTGGCCTCGATGATCGATCTGATTAACATGGAACGGGATAACCACATCATTACGATCGAGGATCCGATCGAATACTATCATCCCCATAAAAAATGCGTGGTGACCCAGCGCGAAATCGGAGTGGATGTCCCGTCCTTCAGCGAGGCGCTGCGGCGCGCGTTGCGCCAGGATCCGGATGTCATCCTGGTGGGTGAGATGCGCGATTTGGAGACCATGACGGCCGCCATCACAGCGGCGGAAACCGGGCATCTCGTGTTTGCCACGTTGCATACAACGGGAGCGGCCCGCACCGTGGATCGCATCGTGGATGCCTTCCCCATGGGGCAACAGGCCCAGGTTCGGACGCAGTTGGCCTCGGGAATCATTGCGGTCATCTCCCAATTGTTGCTGGTTCGGGCCGATGGTCCGGGTCGCGTCGCGGCGTTCGAGATCATGATCAGTACCCCGGCCATCCAGGCGTTGATCCGCGAAAGCAAAACCTACCGGATTACGTCGGAGATCCAGACGGGCGCCAAATGGGGTATGATCACGCTGGACGCCCACCTCATGGCGCTGTATCAGGCCGGACACATCAGTTATGAGGATTTGATCACCAAGTCCCAGGATCCCGAGTCGGTGGTCTTGAAGCTGGAAGAAAATCAGCGAGCCAGAAAAAGGTAGATGACGCATGCCTGATGTCCATCAAAATGACCCGATTCTCCAACTCCTGGAGTCCAACGGGCTTATTACGGCCGAGCAGCTCCAGGAAATCTCGGATGAGCATCAACGCAGCGGAAAATCAGTGCGTGAGATTGTCATCAATATGGAGATCTGTCCGCAGGACACGCTGCTGAATCTGATTGCCGAGAGTCTGGGAACCCGTGTGGTGAACCTGCCGGCGACCGATATTCCTCCCGATGTCGTGCGCTCGATTCCCGCCAGTGTGGCCCGCATGTACATGGTGGTGCCTGTTGATAAGGGCGTCAATACCGTGACCCTGGCCACCTA
>CAYHEL010000050.1:0-11021 GCA_964355415.1 uncultured Verrucomicrobiota bacterium
TGATGCGGCAGGGTCATATTCATTTCTAGCAACTCGAGGTGCTGGTGCTCGACGAAGCCGACCGGATGCTCGACATGGGTTTCATCCGCGACATTCGCGCCATCCTTGCCGCACTTCCAAAAAAGCGCCACTCGCTGTTCTTTTCCGCCACCATGGCGCCCGAGGTCGTCGAACTTGCCCGCGCCATGGTTCATGATCCCGTTCACATCACCATCAAACCTGAATCGCCAACCGTCGAGAAAATTGCCCAGAAGGTCATGTTTGTTGACAAGGCGAACAAGGACGCCCTTCTGGCGGCGGCGCTCAAGGATCCGGCCCTAAATCGCGTGATTGTTTTTGTACAGATGAAACATGCGGCGGACAAGGTGACTCATCGCCTCGCCATGGCGGGCATCACCGCCGTCGCCATCCATGGCAACAAAAGTCAGGGGGCGCGCACCCAGGCCCTCGCCGGTTTCAAAAGCGGAAAAATCAGGGCGCTGGTGGCCACCGATATTGCGGCCCGCGGCCTGGATGTGGATGACATCACACACATCATCAACTACGATCTGCCGCATGAGCCCGAAACCTATGTACACCGTATTGGCCGTACCGCACGGGCGGGCGCTTCCGGCGATGCCCTCTCGTTCTGCTGCGCCGAGGAGCGCGATTTCCTGAGGGATATCGAACGCCTCATCCGCAAAGCCATCCCGGTCGACACCGCTCATGATTTCCACTCGGACACGGCCCGCCATGCCGTCGGCGCCGCCGCCCGTCCCCCGCCCCGCCATCATCAAAAGAGCGGACCGCGCGGTGGTCATCAGGGCGGACAACGTGGTGGCGGAGGGCGCCGCCCCCAAGGCGGCGGCAGGGGCAGACGATAACTTTTTCTTGTCCTGCGCGAAGCACAATCCGATAATCAAGGCATGAAGAAGGCTCTTGTCCCCGGTCTGTTGGTCGCCTGCACCCTGCTGGTGGCCTTCTGGATTGTGGCCTCCCAGCGTCATGCCAGGCCTTTCAAGCCCTTCAACCTCACCTATCAAGACTTTGCCGGATATTGCCCCGCCGTCGAAGGGTCTGTTGTCCAATCTGTGCCCATGACAACTCACGATCCGGCGGAACCCAACATTGTGACCTTCAGCGTGCAACAGGGATCCAGTCAGGCGCCATCCCGTTTGGGCGTTCGACTGGTTCACGGTTACAACATGCCCATGTGCATGAAGATCAAAGGTTACACCGTGGAGCCCCTGTTCGGGGGAGTTGTTGAGTCGTTGGGGTGTCAAGTTGTTGAGGGGGGGAAAGCAGGTAACTCCACCCACTTAACAACTCAACAACCCAACAACTCGAATCCAAAAGGCCTTCCTGGCGAGGTCTGGCGCGTCACCTCCAGTTCAGGCGATGTGTCGATCTGGGTCACGACCATGATCCGTTCCGAGGACTTTTCCGTCACATCCGAATCCGTCACCTCCATGGCCTTTCCCAGAGTTGACATCCCGGATGATCCCAACTGGACACCCCGCGGATTGAGCGGGGAAGATCTGAAGCACCCCCTGCAGAGTCTCCGCCGCTGGTTCCGGTCACGCTGGAACGGTTCACGCACGGATGTGCTGACATTCCTGCGTCTGCGTCAGCCGGCCTGGGCGAGCGAGGAATTGCTGACCTACATCTCCCTCAGTCTTCCCCCTTCGGTGTCGCGCGACCGCGAACCCGAAGTCATCCGCCACATCATCGCCACCCATGCCGCCCTGTTGCAGGAACTCCAAATCTGGCGCCGCACCCACCGACCCGGCGGAGAATGAATGAAGACGTTATGCCTATCAACCGTTCTGAGCATGGTGATTGCGGGAAGCGTTCACGCCGCCGACTCTCAACAGACTCTTTTCGAGGGTTCCACCTGCATCCTGCCGGAGACTCCCCTTGACAGGATCGTATCCCGGAAATTATCAAAACTCGGCGTCAAGCCTGTCCTGTGTTCCGATTCTGTGTTTCTCAGACGCGCGTTTCTTGATGTCATAGGCACACTGCCGACGGCGAAGGAATCGCGTGACTTTCTACTGGATCCGAACCGGAATAAACGCAATGCCTTGATTGACCGGCTCCTTGAGAGGGATGAATTTGCCTATTACTGGGCGATGAAATGGAGCGATCTGCTGAGGGTCAAGGCCGAATTCCCGGTCAACTTGTGGCCCAACGCAGCACAGGCCTATCACCACTGGATCATGGTTTCCATCCGTGAAAACAAACCGTATGACCAGTTTGTGCGGGAGATGCTGACCGCGAATGGCAGCAATTTCCGCGAGGGGCCGGTCAATTTTTACCGCGCCATGCAGAACAAGACTCCCGAGGGTATCGCGGCGACCGTGGCCCTGACCTTCATGGGAACCCGGGTTGAGTCCTGGCCGCAGAAAGATTACCTGCCTGGCATGTCGGTGTTTTTCTCGCAAATCACTTACAAGCCCACGCGGGAATGGAAGGAAGAAATTGTTTATTGGGATCCTGACAAGAAATTGGCGCCGACAAACAGCGCCCTGCCATCGCAGACCGCCCTGTTTCCGGACGGGAAGAAGTTAAAACACATGCCGCCGGATCAGGATCCGCGCGTGATTTTTTCCGACTGGCTGATTACTCCCAAAAATCCCTGGTTCACCACATGTCTTGTAAATCGCGTCTGGTTCTGGTTCCTGGGCCGTGGCATCATTCATGAGCCTGACGATATCCGGCCCGACAACCCGCCGGTCAATCCCGCCTTGCTCGAATACCTGAAGAAGGAGTTCATCGCAAGCCGGTATGACATGAAATACCTTTACCGGTTGATTCTGTCATCGAGGACATACCAGTCCTCGCCGATCATTCCCCAATCGGATGCTCCAGCTGAGGTGGAGGCCAATTTTGGGTTCTATCCACTGCGCCGACTGGATGCCGAGGTTCTCATTGATGCCATTAACAAAGTCACAGGAACGTCAGACTTGTACACCAGCGCGATCCCTGAACCATTCACGTTTATCCCCGAAAACAAACCGGCGATCGCCCTGCCTGACGGCAGCATCACAAGCCCGTTCCTTGAACTTTTCGGCCGTCCGGCGCGGGCAACGGGCCTGTTCGATGAACGGCTTAATCGCTTTATCCCAACTCAGAAGATGCACCTTCTGAACTCCAGTCATATCCAACAGAAACTGGAAAAGAATCCCAACCTCAAGGCGATCCTGAAGACCAAAACCCCTCCGAAAGAAATACTGGAGGAACTGTATCTCGCCATCCTTTCCCGTTTCCCGACTCCGGAAGAGACCGGAAAGGCAGAGGCGTATGCCAAGTCGGGGGTGGTGAATATGAAAGAGGCGTGGGTTGATCTTGTTTGGGCCTTGATCAACAGTGATGAATTTCTTTACCGTCATTGAATCGCGTGGAGGTTGAGAACATGAGGACGAATCCAGTTTTGACCCCGTCCGCCGATTCTGCTTCGGCGGGCATCGGGAGCGCGCCGATGTCCCGGCGCGAGGCCATCAGGCTCGGTCTTCTCGGGACGGCGGGTCTATTTCTCGCCGGAAAACTGGACAGCCAGGTCTTCGCCGACGACGCACCGCCAGCCCAAACTCCAGTCCAGGCGAAAGCCAGGGCCGTCATCCAGGTCTTTTTGTGGGGGGGTATGTCCCATACCGATACCTGGGATCCAAAACCGGATGCGGGATATGACTATACCGGCCAATTCAAGGCCACGATTCAAACCAATGTGAAGGGAATCCTGCTGGGCGAGTTATTTCCGGAGCTGGCAAAACAGGCCGACAAATACTCCCTCATTCGGAGCATGACCCATCGTAATAACGGACATGAAACGGCGGCTTACCTGATGCAAACGGGACACATGCCCGGCGAGCGGCTGGCGTACCCTTCACTTGGCGCCGTGTTCGCGTTGCTCAAGGGGTACGATGCCGGATACAAGGGATTGATTCCTCCTTACGTTGTGCTCACTCAACCACAAGGACGTTTTTCCGAGTCAGGGTTTCTGGGATCCAAGTACAAACCCTTTGCGACCGGCGGTGATCCGAATGGGGCCCGCTTTGAGGTGGAGGGCGTCATTGCCCGGGGAATTACGGACAAGAGGCAGATAGCCCGGCGCGATTTCCTCCACACCATGAACACCCTGGGTCATGCCATGCCGGATCATTCGCAATTGGCAATTTCAAAGGATGCCGAGGACCAGGCTTACAACCTGATTCTAGGCAAGGGAAAAGAGGTGTTCGACCTCTCCAAAGAACAACCGGAACTCAGGGATCGCTATGGTCGGCATACGTTCGGACAGGATTGCCTGGTGGCACGGAGGCTGGTTGAGTCTGGCGTTCCCTACGTTACCATTAACTATCCGGGAGGCTGGGATACGCACTCCCATCACTTCGCGACCATGCGGAGGCAATGTCCGCAACTCGATCAGGGGCTGGCCGCGCTGCTTCGTGATTTATCTGACCGCGGGTTGCTGGAAAGCACCATCGTCTGGTGTTGCGGGGAGTTTGGCCGGAGTCCGAAGGTGGACTGGCAACCGCCTTGGAATGGCGGGCGAAATCACTACGGGAATGTCTTTTCCGTCCTGGTTGCCGGCGGGGGATTCAAGGGAGGCCACATCGTCGGCTCGTCCACCGAGAAAGGGGAAGAAGTCAAGGAGCGGCCTGTCTATCCCATAGACTTGCTTGGCAGTATATATGAACTGGCCGGCATCGATCCGGACGCCCGGCTTCCGCACCCCATGGGATTTGAAGCCCATGTCCTGTCACCCACCGAGAACGGCGCAAAATCGGCCGGGCGCTTGAGGGAAATCATGTGACGCCAGACGGGAAAGAGGGGGGGTAGGTTGATGAGCCGATCTCAATGCCATATCCATTTGACGATTTGCCTGTTCTTGGGGCTTGCTCAGGTTCCCGTGGTGCGGGCCCAATACATTGGTTATGTCTATCCTGCCGGGGGACAGCAGGGAATGACCTTCCGGGTCACTTTGGGGGGGCAGAAGTTGGAAGGCGTGAACGGCGCCTTTGTTTCCGGTTCGGGAGTGAAGGCCAGACTGATTGAATACAACAAGAAAATGAACACCCAGGAGATCCAGTTGCTGAATGAGCAGTTGAAGGATCTGAAAGATCTTCCCCCGGGGAAAAAAGATTCATCGACAACCAATCTCATGACGCGGATCGAGAAACTGGTTCGCGAAAATACGCCCAAGCCAGCCTGTGCTTCGATTGCCAATCTGGCGATTGTCGAGGTGGCCATCGCCCCTGACGCCAAACCCGGTCGGCGGGAAATACGGATTGGGACTCCACTCGGTGTGTCGAACCCCCTGGTCTTCGATGTGGGTCAGGTTCCCGAGATTTCGGAACCCCCGATGGCAACCTGCCCGCTTGTGACACTGGGCAAGGAGGAGCAGAGCCTGCGCAAGAGAAAACGCGAGGCAGACAAACAGGGTGATGGGGACATGATGATGATGTCGGGAACGATGATGGGTAGCGCGGGGGCGCCAAGTGAACGGGATCATGATGAGAGGAGTGTCACGATCCCCTGCACCGTGAACGGCCAGATCGCCCAGGGGGCCGTGGATCGGTATCGCTTTAAGGTTCGCAAGGGGCAGCGATTGGTCATCGCCGTCCAGGCGCGCGAGTTGATCCCCTTCATCGCCGACGCCGTTCCGGGTTGGTTTCAACCCGTGCTTGTGCTTTGCGACGAGAACGGAAAGGAACTGGAGTACAGTGACGATTATCGCTTCAAACCGGATCCTGTCATTCTCTACGAGGCGCCGGCCGATGGTATCTGCAGGCTCGCCATCTATGATGCCATCTACCGCGGCAGGGAAGATTTTGTCTATCGGATCGGGATTGGCGAAATGCCCTTCGTAACCAGTATATTCCCGCTGGGCGGGCGCGTGGGTTCGGAAACAACGGTTGAATTGAAAGGGTGGAACCTGGCGAAAACCATGAACACGCCCGACCTGAAAGGATTGGCGCCGGGACTCCATCCGATCACCGCACCGGGTCAGAATGGATTATTGTCAAACCCCATTCCTTTTGCATTAAACGACCTTCCCGAATGCCTGGAACAGAAACCCAACGACACAATCAAAACCGCGCAGAAGGTGGCGCTTCCCGTCATTGTGAACGGGCGCATTGACAAGCCCGGCAATAGGGCTGTATTCCAGTTTGAAGGTCATTCAGGTGAGGAGGTCGTTGCGGAAATTGATGCCCGCCGATTGGATTCCCCGCTGGACTCCATACTCAGACTGACTGATGCCGAAGGCCATCTGGTGGCGTCAAATGACGACGCTGAGGATGCGGCCGCGGGGATCAACACGCATCCCGCAGATTCCTATCTCCGCGCCACATTGCCCGGCGATGGCGTCTATTATCTATCTCTGAGTGATGCCCAGCACCGGGGGGGCGAGGAGTATGGCTACCGCCTGCGCATTAGCGCGCCGCAACCCGATTTTGCCTTGCGGGTGGCGCCGTCCGGCGTGAGCATTCGCAGTCATTCGACCGCGACACTCAGTGTCTATGCAATCCGGCAGGATGGATTCACCAACACCATCAAGTTCGCCGTGAGGGAATCAACCAATACGTTCAGCGTAACCGGTTCCCTGACTGGAACACAAACCCTGGCGCGGATCACATTGAAGACCAGTTTAGGCGAAACATCGGAACCGGTGAACGTGATCATTGAGGGCTCCGCCATGAACGGGACGCAAAAACTGGTTCATGAAGCCGTGCCGGCCGAAGACCGGATGCAGGCCTTCCTCTGGCGGCATCTTGTTCCGGCGGAAGAACTGAAGGTTCTTGTGTTCAATCCGCCGCCGCCCAAAAAAAAGTGATCAGGGCGGGACTTCGCATTCCTTGACTTTGCGGTCGTAGAAGTCCTTGAGAATCAACCCCCTGTCCAGAAGCTCCTTGAGTTCAATGAGGCGCCTGGCAACCTGATCCTTGGTAAAAGCGGGTTTCATGGTTGCGAGGACCACCTTCACTTCCGCTTCCGTCAGGGCATGGTTGAAAATCATGACTTCATCAATCGTGCCCTCAAACGACTGTCCCTTTTCTGCGGCGGTGGGGTTGGATCGGTTCAAACCGATGGTCAATTCATTCGTATTGGCCGCAATCCCGCCTTTCCACGCCGTCACCTGTTGCTGAAGCTGACCGTCCACATACAGTTTCACGCTCTCGCCATCATAGGTGGCTGCCCCGTGATGCCAGGCATTATCCGTGACCGCTTTATCACTGAAACACACGTGACCGTTAACACTCAGGCACAGTCTTCCCTTCTTCGGGTCGTCCTTTGAATCACCGTACACGCTCAAGGCATAGCCGTTCTCTTTGGATTTTTCCAGGATATACCGGGATAGGGCATCCGATTTTGCCGTCTTAAACCATACCGCCCATGTTCCCTGGGTTGAATTCAGAGAAGGGGAATCGGCAACCTGGATGTAATTATTCGTTGCTGAAAAGTCAAAGCCGCCGGCCTGTTTCCCCAGGGCCGTCCAGGTGGCCCCGAACGCATGACCGTGATTGTTACGCCCCGTTCTGTCAGTCACGACACCGCCGCCTTCCCGGGGATCAAAATTAAAATGAAGCATGAGGCCCTGGGGGAAATCGACGGCGACCGCCCGGGATCCGGCAGAAAGGATAAGGCCCATCAGAATCGCGACTCGAACCACGGCGTAATAGACAGTGGAGTGATTCATACCGATTCCCCGGGTAAGGCGGATCACCGGCCATAGAGCGGGCGCAACTGACCAACCGAGGGCACCTCGCGGTAGGACTCGCCATTGGGTCCAATCCAGCGAGCGCCCTCTTGACGGAGAAGCACAGGAGTAAACGACCCGTTTGAATTCTGAACACTGATGGTCACCGTCACAGGCTGGGACTGCGCCTCGGGTTGCGACGGGGACTGGGGCGGTTCAATCTGGACGGGTTGTGGAACATAGACGATTTTGGGCTCGGGCTCCTTCACCACCTGGGGTTGTTGAACATAGACAATCTGCGGCGGCTGAACCACCGCCGGTTGCTGAACATAGACCACCCTCGGTTCCGGCTGGACGTACACCGGTTGCTGAACATAGACCGTTTCCGAACGCGTTATCGACGACGCAATCGCAGCGCCCGCCAGAAGGCCAACCAGTCCGAACACCACTTCCCCGCGCGCATTATGATAGTATCCGTAACGCCGACCCTCATCACTGTACCCATGATACCCACCCCGATATCCGCCCCGATGATCACCCCGATGATCACCCCTGCCGTGATATTGAGCCATCCCTACAGACCCGGCCATCATAACCGACACCAACACACTGCACATCTTCATCATCTTGTTCATGGCACACCTCGCTTATGGAAAGTTGACCGAACATGCTTTTGAATCAAATCGAGAGTATTGACTTCCGGCTGATATAATCGCTCTGAACACCCGCCCTGTCGAGCCTTGAGTTGGGAAGGAGGCCGTTGTTCTTTGGACTTGAGCCCCATCGACTGTGATTTCATACTACACCCCCAAAGGGAGTTACCCATGAAAACACGATTCTTCATCTTGGCGCCCATTCTTGCCATCGCCGTTATGGCCGGCTGCCGGCATTATTCGCCGGTTCAACCGGCGTCACAAACAAAACCCGACGCCTCAGCCGTCAAAGACGGAGACGACGAGGCCTACCGCCAGGTTCGCATCCTCACCAAAACCATGTTACTCGTCCGCCAGAACTACGTGGATGAGACCAAGGTCAGTTATTCCAACCTCGTCACCTCCGCCCTCAAGGGCATGCTTCAATCCCTGGATCCCTTCAGCCAATATCTGGAAGCCACGGCCTATAAGGAACTCCACGAGGAAACCCAGGGGGCCTTCGGCGGAATAGGAATTCAACTCGGTTTCAAGGATAATGCGCTGACCGTCATCGCCCCCATGGAGGACACCCCCGCCTTTCGGGCAGGGGTGCTGGCGGGCGATAAAATTGTCGAGGTCAACACCAACAAAATCGATAAACTGGATATGCGGAGCGTCATTTCCACCTTGCGCGGAAAACCGGGCACCAAGGTCACCATCCGGATCCTGCGAGGGCGCGAATTCAAGGACTTCACGCTGACCCGCGAGGAAATCAAGATCTCCAGCATCAAAGGCGCCCGTATGCTGAACCCCGACATCGGCTATATCCGCATCACCGAGTTCAGCGCCTCGACGGCCACGGCTCTCCAGGAAGCCCTGGACAAACTCCTGACCAACGGGATGAAGGCCGTTGTTCTGGATCTGAGAAATAATCCCGGCGGGCTGCTCACAGCCTCCGTTCAGGTCAGCGAGAAATTTCTTCCCAGGGGAACGGTGATCGTCTCCACCCGGGGGCGGGGAGCGGCGTCGCAACAGGCCACCGCCACCGCCGGGGGAACCGTACACTACACGGACATTCCCGTGGCGCTCCTCATCAACGGGGGTTCAGCCAGCGCGGCGGAAATTGTCTCGGGCGCACTGCACGATAACAAGCGCGCCATTCTCGTCGGCGAGACGACCTTCGGAAAAGGGTCGGTTCAAAACGTCATCCCCGTCGAGGACGGCGCCGCCGCACGCATCACCACGGCGCGCTATTTCACACCCAGCGGCCAGTGTATCCATGAAAAGGGCATCGAACCCGACATTCTCGTGCCGGTCTCCCCGGAGGAATGGCATAAGGCGATGATCAAACGCCGCGCCATCGAGACGCCTGGTTCTCTTGACGCCAAGGACAGGCCCGCCGATTTTGACGAGATCACAGACCGTCAACTGGATCGAGCCATGGATCTGCTGAAAGGCATCCTGATTTTTCAGGGGAGAAAGTCCCCGTGATTATTCTCGGCATCGAAACCTCCTGCGACGAGACTGCCGCCGCCGTGGTGCGCGACGGGCAGACCGTCCTCTCCTCGATTGTCTATACCCAAATCGCCCATCACCGGCCCTACGGCGGCGTGGTTCCCGAAATCGCATCCCGGAAACATGTCGAGCATCTCCCCGAGGTCATTGACGAGGCCGTCAACGCCTCCGGCCTGGGATGGGACGGCATCGACGCCATCGCCGTGACCCATGGACCGGGGTTGGCCAGTTCGTTGCTCGTGGGACTCGCGGCCGCCAAGGGGCTGGCCATCCGCCTCAATAAGCCGCTGATCGGAATCAACCATCTTGAGGCCCACATCTATTCCATCTTTCTCGATGCGCCGGACCGATCACCCGCCACACTGTGCCCCTTTCTTGCCCTGATTGTCTCCGGCGGGCATACATGCTTCATCCAGGTTGACCGGGTCGGGGCCTATCACCTGCTCGGACGCACCGTGGATGACGCCGCAGGCGAGGCGTTCGACAAGGGCGCCAACCTCCTCAATTTGGGTTATCCCGGCGGCCCGGCCATCGACCAAGCCGCCCGGCAGGGGTCTCCTGAATTCGTGACATTCCCCCGCGGCTTTGTCCAAAAACTGCACGCCCGCATGCCGGGCCTCATCCCGCGCAACTGCGTCAGTTTCAGCGGCCTGAAAACCGCCTTGCTCTACCACCTCAAGGCGCACCCCCTGGGGAGCGGCCCGAATGCCGACGTCAATAACCTTGCTGCCAGTTATCAGGAGGCCATCGTTGACACGTTGGTACAGCGCTCTTCCCACGTCTCGGAATCCACCCGCACCATGGCGGTGGTGGGCGGGGTATCACTCAACAAACGCCTGCGCGAAAAATTGGCGGCCATGGCTGGGAAGAAGAACCTCCAGTTGGTTCTCTCAGCCCCTCAGTATTGCACCGATAACGCCGCCATGGTAGCCGGGTTGGCCTTTCACAAGCTGGCCGCCAGCCCGTCTCTTGCTCAGGCCATGACCTTGGACGCGGAACCCAACCTGGGAATCGGGGACTAGCGCGTGCCTTCGATATCACAACGCATTCTGGGACTGGGCATGATCCTGCTGCTGGCAGGATGTTCGGCGCCCCCCGTGCGCGAGAGGCCCGCCCACCCGCCTCCTATCCCGCCGCCCCACCCGCCCACTCTAATCCTCAATAACGGCAAAGCCTGTCCTGTCATTCTTATCCAG
>CAYHEL010000051.1:0-10992 GCA_964355415.1 uncultured Verrucomicrobiota bacterium
AGAAGATGATCTCGGGATCGCGCGTCAGCACCCACTCCCCGGAAACCTGGAAATAGTCGCGGTCGATGGCATCGCCGATGTTTTGCCCGCCGGCAAGGTTCACCAGGTCGGAGATAAACGTATTTTTGCCCACGGCGGTCAGGGGGTCGTTCCAGATCAAGACCAATACGCGGGGGCGGTGGGCATTGGTGACGGATGTCCGGCAAACCTCAATTTGATGCCGCAGGTCACTTGCCAGGGCATCGGCCTTGGTTTCCTGGTGGAGCCAATGACCGACCTCGCTGATGGCGGCGGGAATTTCGTCCAATCTGGAGCAGGCAATTTTGGCGGGGTGAAGGCCGACCCGCTGTAACTTCTGGTCGAGCGACATGTCAGCAAGATCCGTGTAAAGCACGGCATCCGGTTTGGCCGCAAGGAGTCGCTCCAGGGATGGCACCCCGAAATCGCCCACGATGGGGGTCTTAAGGATCACGTCGGGCGGATAATCGCAGGCGGAACTCCGGCCCGCCAACTGGTCGGCGGCTCCGAGGGCGCAGATGATTTCGGTGAGATTCGGGGCCAGGGAGATGACCCGCGGCAGGGAACCATGAGTGAGGGGCGGGGGAGCGGGCTTGCAGCCATTGAGAAGCAGCAATAACGTAAGGCCCGTCAACCTTGTGGCAGAAAAGAGTATTTGAACAGAAGCCCGCAAAGACCACAAAGGAAAAACGTGATTCCGCCGGAGGCGGTAAAGAATACCTCCTCTTCGTGAACTTCGTGATCTTCTGTTCAAACTCTTCATCATGGTTCCGGCGATGCCGGGTTAGGATACAGCGACCCGGACGGAGAGTCAGGCTATAGTAACTGCCCGCGAAATCCAGAGGAATTTTCCGCACCAGCTAAGTGCCAGTCACGAAGTTCGCGACGGGAAGGAATTCCAATATCGTGTTCTTGAAACTCTAACCATTCAAAGGTATATTCTCCCTTCATTTCGCGAGGAGTTCTATGGCCAAGGGAAAAATAGAGGTCGACATCCACATGTGCAAGGGGTGTGGATTGTGCCTTTCGGCCTGCCAATCCAATGTGATCAAACGGGTTGACCCGGGTCAGGCCAACAAGTACGGGTATCCTTACGTGGTGGCCGATAAGCCGGATCAATGCACCGGCTGCTCGAAATGTGCGCTGATGTGCCCGGATTGCGCCATTACGGTGTGGCGGGAGACCTTGTAAAACGTCGGGGGCGAAGGGGAGTCTATGGGCGAACGCGTGTTGATGAAGGGAAATGAAGCCATTGCCGAATCGGCCATCCGCGCTGGCGTCCAGAGTTACTTCGGGTACCCGATTACGCCGCAGAATGAAATCACCGCTTACATGGCCAGGCATATGCCTGCCCAAGGCCGAACCTTTATCCAGGCCGAAAGTGAAATCGCCGCCATTAACATGGTCTATGGCGCGGCGTCCGCTGGAGAGCGATCCATGACCAGTTCCTCGGGCCCCGGCATCTCCCTCAAGCAGGAAGGCATTTCGTTTCTGGCCGGCGCCCAGTTGCCCGCCGTGATCGTTAACATCATGCGCGGCGGACCCGGGCTGGGTAATATTGCGCCCTCGCAGGCGGACTATTTCCAGGCCTGCAAAGGCGGCGGTCACGGCGACTACCATCTGGTGGTGTATGCTCCGGCCTCGGTGCAGGAAGCCGCCGATCTGACAATCCGGGCCTTTGATGTGGCGGATCGCTATCGGAACCCGGTGATGATCTTGGGAGATGCCATTCTGGGGCAAATGATGGAGCCGGTGTCGCTGAGCGACGCCGTTCCCAATCCCCCGGCCAAGCCCTGGGCCTTGGGGGGCAAACGGAATGGTCGCCCTCCCAATCTCATCAACTCGCTCTCGCTGGATGAAGGCGTGGTCGAGGCCTGGAACTGGACCCTCAAGGCAAAATATGACCGTATCAGGGAGGCCGAAGGCATGGTCGAGGCGCTTCATTGCGAGGATGCCGACCTGACCCTGGTGGCCTACGGCACAAGTTCGAGGATCTGCAAGGAAGTGCAACAACAGGCCCGCGCCAAGGGGTTGAAAATCGGGCTGATCCGGCCGATTACCCTGTGGCCATTCCCTTACAAGGCAATCGCTCGGGCCTCTCAAAAGACCCGCGAATTCCTGGTCGTCGAGATGAGTCTGGGCCAGATGATCGAGGACGTCAAACTCTCGGTGATGGATCGCGCGGCGCTCCATTTCCAGGGGCGGCCGGGCGGGGGTGTTCCGGGAGAAGATGACATTATGGAGATTATCGAGCACGTTCTGGTCAGGAAGCGTGTCGGTCAGGTCACGACCCGGGGATCCGTGGTAGACTGGGAAATTTCCTGAGGCAGGAGGTTGGGCACGAGATGAAAATGAACAAAGTCGCTGGCCGTCCCTTGCGCTGGCGGGAAAAACCTTCTCCCTATTGTCCGGGGTGCGGACATGGGGTGGTGCACCGTCTGGTGTGCGAATTGCTTGAGGAGTTTAATCTGACGGATCAGTGTGTGTTTATGGCGCCGGTGGGGTGTTCCATCATGGCCTATACTTTTCTGGATCTGGATGTCTGCCAGTCGGCCCATGGTCGGACGCCGGCCGTCGCCACCGGGATCAAACGGGCGCTTCCGGATACCTTTGTCCTGGCCTATCAGGGGGATGGCGACCTGGCGTCAATTGGAATGGCGGAGATTATTCATGCCGCCAACCGGGGCGAGATGATCACCACGATTTTTGTGAACAACGCTATTTATGGAATGACGGGCGGTCAGATGGCGCCAACCACGTTGTCGGGGCAGAAGGCCACCACCTGCCCGGAGGGGCGTGATCCCGCTGCGGGCATGGGTTATCCCATACGGGTCTGTGAATTATTGCAGAGCCTGGAGGGAGTGGCCTATCTGGCGCGAACCACGGTGCATACCCCGGCCAACGTGGTCAAGACCAAGTCGGCCTTGAAGAAAGCCTTTGAGGCGCAACTCAACAAAACGGGGTTCTCGCTTGTCGAGGTGCTTGCCTCCTGTCCGGTCAGTTGGGGAATGCAGCCGATTGAGGCGCTTGATTTTGTGGAGAAGAAAATGGTGCCGCAGTATCCCCTGGGTGAGTACAAGGTTGCCGGGCAGATCGTGTTGCCGAAGGCAAGGGAAGGGGCCGGGTGATGCAGCATCGGTGCCTGTTTGCAGGGTTCGGCGGCCAGGGGATTCTCTCCATGGGGCAGATCGTGGCCAATGCGGGAATGGTGGAAGGTCATCGGGTGACGTTCTATCCCCTGTACGGGGTTGCGGTACGCGGAGGACTGGCCAATTGCACGGTGGTGATTTCCGACGAGGAAATCACGTCTCCCATCGTGTGCCACCCGACGGTGATGGTGACGATGGACGAGGCCTCGTATGACAGTTTTGAGCCTCTCGTGGCGCCGGGCGGGTTGCTGTTTGTGAATTCAAGTCTCATCAGTCGCAAGAGTGCTCGCAAGGATATTCGTGGCGTTTATGTCAATGCCACCGGCATGGCTCTTGAGAAGGGCGACGGACGCGTGGCGAATATGGTCATGCTGGGGGCCGTGTTGAAACTCACCCGGATGCTGCCGCTTGATTCGGTCGAGAAGGCCATGAAAAAAGCATTTTCCCCAAAACTTCACCCATTGATACCCCGGAATATGGAAGCCATAAGACGGGGGTATGAGATATAATCTAACATAACTCAGGAGATTCCCATGCCACCCAATATTGATTTTGACAACTTGACTTTTTGTCTGACCCCCGCTGACACCATGTTTATCAGCAAGTGCGGAACTGACGGCGTGTGGGACAAGGGGCAGTTTCTTCCGTATGGAAACATTGCCCTGTCTCCCGCCGCCGGTGTGCTGAACTATGGACAGGGACTGTTCGAGGGATTGAAGGCCCTGCGCACAAGCGTCGGTAAACTGGTTCTTTTCCGTCCGTCCGAAAACGGGAGGCGGCTGGAGAATGGCGCCAGCCGTCTGTGCATGCCTGCTGTTCCTGTGGAACGGTTTGTGGAGGTCATCCGGGAGATAGTGCTCAGGAATGCCGACTTTGTTCCGCCCTATGGGAAAGGGAGTCTTTATGTCCGGCCCTGTCTGTTTGGATCAGGAGGGGTTCTGGGTGTGGCGCCGGCCCCGGAATGCACCTTTCTCGTGTATGCCTCGCCGGTGGGCCGCTATTTCAAGTCTGGCTTTCTGCCAATCAAACTGGAAATCTCACGCGACTTTCATCGCGCGGCGCCCAAAGGGACGGGCGGAGTGAAATATATCGGCAATTATGCGGCCGGGATGCTGCCAGCCAAGAAGACCAAGGCCAGGGGCTTCAACGAATGCATTTATCTGGATGCCCGGGAAGAGAAGTACATCGAGGAAGTCGGAGCCGCCAATTTCTTCTGCGTCAAGGGAAAGACCCTGCTGACGCCGAGTCTGGGTTCGATTTTGCCTGGAATCACGCGCCAATCGGTGATCCAGATTGCCCGGGAGGTGATGGGGTTGGAGGTTGTTGAGAAACACGTTTCAGTGCAGGAGGCGCTTTCAGCCGATGAGGTTTTCTGTACGGGGACGGCAACCGTGGTGAGTCCCGTCGGCTCCATTACCGATGCAGGCAAGGAGTCTGTCTTCAACGACTTTAAGGTCGGACCGTATACCCAGGCCCTCTATGACCACCTGACCCGTATCCAACTGGGCGAGGAGGAGGATCGATTCGGGTGGGTCGTGCCGGTGGATTAACCCTGTTTGCGGAACCTGGCGACACCCATACCGTTGCACAGGCCGTCCCACGGGGTGATGCGGAGAATGCCATGGCAGGGCTCATGACTCAGGGGGGACGTGAAGGGGGCAAGGGTGACTCCCGGGGTCTCGTCGAGGAACCGTTCCACAACCCGCTCGTTCTCGTCGCGGGTGACGGAGCATGTGGCATAGACCAAACTCCCGCCCGGTTTCAAACGTGTGGCGCATGTTCGCAACAGTTGCGATTGAAGCACAATGAGGCTTTCAACGGCCTCCCGTTGGATGCGCCATCGCGCGTCGGGATTACGATGCCAGGTGCCTGTCCCGGAACAGGGAGCGTCGAGGAGAATGCCATCAAAATAACCGTCGGGCGGTGGTTGTGTGGCGCCGTTCCAGATTGCCGTCTTGATTGAGGGGTTGCCTGTTGCGCCCAGACGCCGGTGCAGTTCCTCCAGAATGTCGGGCCGGATATCCGTCGCCAGGAGAGACAGCGAGGGGCCGCCCAATGCCGATAGATGAACGGTTTTTCCGCCCGAGCCACAACAGGCATCCCACCAGGTTTCCCCGGGCTTCGGGTCGCAGACAAGGCCGGTAACCTGGGACGCCAGGTCTTGAATGTCAATGAGGTGCCGTAGGGTCTTGGGCAGGGCGCGCAGGTTGATGCCGCGTGTTACTGAAAGGGCGGAAGGGATAAGCGGGTGCGCCATGGGTTCGGCGCCCATCTCGGCGAGCACGGGTAATACGGTCGCGCGATCCTCAGGTCGGGTTCGCAACCAGGTCGGGGGCGGCGTCTGAAAAGACTCGATCAGTTTTTCTGAATCATGTCCGAGCATGGGGATGATCCAGTCGGGAACGAGTTGGGCAGGGGACAGATCGATGCCTGTGAGTTGACTGAGTTTTTGGGCTTTTTCGCGGGTCGACAACGTCCCCAGCGCCGTCACCAAATCCACCGGTGGATCTGCCCGCCCGGCCAGTTTCAGGATGGCGGGATGGGTCTCGGCGCTTTCCAGCATATGGGCATAGACGCAGGCGGTGTCCGGTTTTCGTGCGACACGGTCAATCCAGCCTTTCCATCGGAAATAGGAAAACACGGTTCCGGAAAAGAGACGCCTATCCCGTGAACCAAACTCGGGATGCTCATGGTAAAAATGGGAGAGGGTAGTATCGAGGGGTTTTCCGGCGCGAACCGTGATGGTGGCCTTGTGGAAGAGGTCGATCAACACGGACGCCTGTCGCTCATAGATTCGGTCGGATCGGGCCGGATCCATTACACTGACCCCAGCCGGTTTAGAAAAAGACCGGTGTAGAGGAAGCCCATCTTGAATTGTTCGAGTGAATAGGATTCATTCGGGGCGTGAATATTGTCCTCCTCACTCCCGAACCCAACCAGAAGCACATCGCCCCCGGCTATGGCGGGCAGATACGAGAGGATGGGAACCGAGGCGCCTTCCCACAGGAATGCGGTGGGGAGCGGGGATATTTCAGCCAACACGGCCCGCGCGGTCTTGACCGCCTTGGAATCCAGATTCACGCGAAGCGCTGATCCGCCGATACCCCGTTCCGTGATCTCCAGTTTCAAACCTGCGGGGACTTGTTTCTGGAGATGACCGGCGATGAGGTCCAGGATCCGTTCGGGACTCTGGCCCGGAACCAGGCGTGCCGAGATTTTCGCCATGGCCGTGGCGGCAATAATGGTTTTGCTTCCCGGGCCGCCATATCCCGAGTGGATTCCGTTTAGGTCGATAGCCGGCCTGAATCCGGTGCGTTCGACGGGCGTGTACTGAGCCTCCCCGCCGACCGGCGGAAGGCCTGTTACGGATTTGTACCATTCAGGGTCAATGGGTTGGGCGTTGGCCAGTTCGCGCTCCCCGGCGGTGGGTTCACTGACCCCGTCGTAAAACCCCTCCACTGCCACACGGCCGTCGGCATGGTGAAGCGAAGCGATCAATCGGCAGAGGGCGTTGGCAGGATTGGGAATTCGTCCGCCATGAACACCCGAGTGAAGATCATGATCCGGCCCTGACAGAACCACAGTCATGTGTGCGATGCCGCGTAATCCCATGGTGATGGTCGGGGCGCCGGAACTGACAGCGCTGGTGTCGGCGGCCATGACGAGATCCGCCGAGAGGGAATCCTTCTCCTGGCGCAGGACTTTGATGATAGGCATGTCGCCCGTTTCCTCATCGCCCTCAATAAGGATTTTCAGGCCGCAGTCCAGGGCCTCCGACTGAATCAGCGACTCGATGGCCTTGAGGGCGGCGAAGAGTTGTCCCTTATTGTCCTGGGCGCCCCGGGCAAACATGCGGCCGTTGATCAGAGTGGGTTCGAAGGGGGGTGTCTTCCAGAGGTTCACTGGATCCACAGGCTGGACATCATAGTGCCCGTAGAAGAGCACGGTTGGTTTGCCCGGTTTCCCGGATCGCTCCGCGAAAACCAGCGGATGGGACGAGGTCGGAATCAGTCTTGATGTAAAACCCATGGCGGCGAGATGGGATGAAAGCCATTCCGCGCAACGGGCACAATCGGGGGCCTTTTCGGCGCTGGTACTCACGCTGGCGAACCGGAGGAACTCCTGCCATTCCCGGATGAACCGGTCGCGATGAGCCGTGAAGAGGGACTGGAGTTCAGACGCCATCATAGGGAACCGCGCTTTCTCACAGAAGGCTTGCCGCGATCGCCGCCAGTGTGCTGCGCTCACTCTTGGTCAACGTCACATGGCCGTGAATGGCCTGGGTTTTCATGCGTTCCGCGGCGTAGGCGAGACCGTTACTGCTGGCATCAAGGTAGGGGTTGTCGATCTGGTAGGGATCACCGGTCAGGATCATTTTGGTTCCCTCGCCGGCCCGGCTGATGATGGTTTTAACCTCATGCGGGGTGAGGTTCTGGGCTTCGTCCACGATGACAAACTGGCGGGGAATCGACCGGCCGCGGATATAGGTCAGGGCTTCCAACTCGATGACCTCATCGCGCTGGAGTTTTTCAATTTTCTCGCGGACGGTATTCTTGTGCTCATTGTTGCTGGTTTTGAGCATCAGGTACGTCAAGTTATCGAAGATCGGCATCATCCAGTTCGCGATCTTCTCCTCCTTGTTTCCGGGCAGGTACCCAATATCCTTGCCGAATGGCATGATCGGGCGGGTGACCAGGATTCGGTCATAGCGTTTCTGTATCAAGGTCTTCTCAAGGCCGGCCGCCAAGGCGAGGAGTGTCTTGCCTGTGCCCGCCTGGCCGACGAGGGTGACGAGTTGAACGGAGTCATCCATGAGCAACTCCAGCGCCATACGCTGTTCGCGACTGCGCGGTTTGATATGCGAAACACTCTCGATCTTGGGGTTCATCGGAACGATGGTGCCGTTTCCGCCCGCTCGCCCAAGGGCGGTCTGGTGTTCTGTGCCCTCGGAGATCAGGTTGACGAACTCATTGGGCAACAGGTCGATGCCGGGGAGTGTGACGCTGCGGTTGGCATAAAACTCATCGATAACCTCGGGTTTCACGCTGACTTCACGGTAGCCGGAGAACAGTTCCTCGAAGTTGATCTTCTGTTTCTCGAAGTCCATGACCTCAATGCCAAGGGCATCGGCCTTGATGCGGGCATTGATATCCTTGGAGACAAAATAGACGCGTTCCCCCTGCTTGTGGAGCCAGTAGGCGACGCGGATGATCTTGTTGTCCGGGATTTCCTCCTCCAGTCCGCTGTCGCCGACGGGACGGCTCCCGACGATGATTTTCAGGATGCCCCCGTTTTCCATGGGAACCCCTTCGCCCAGACGTCCGCGTTCACGGAGGGCGTCGAGTCGGCGGATAACGCCGCGGGCATTTCGCCCCAATTCGTTCGTTTCCTTTTTGAATTTATCCAATTCCTCAATCACGGGCATAGGCAGAACGACCGTGTTGTCGGCGAAAGATTCGATGCAGGTGTGGTCGTGAAGCAGAACGTTCGTGTCCAGAACAAAGGTTTTATTACTCATTAGGGCCAGGGGCACTCCTCTTTTGGGTCAAATTCATATGGGGTCGTATTCTCACCATGAAGGGATGACTTGGCAAGTCAGAAGAAATGGGATGTCAGAAGAAAAGGGATGTCAAGTGAAACTGTCTCACGGCCTGTCGAGTTCGGCGCGGATCGCGTGGGCTAGAAGGGGGAGCGTGACGGGCTTGATGAGGTAACTCTCAACGCCCAAAAGCCTGAGCGACTTGACCTGATCGGGGTGCGCGCTCCCTGACAGCATGACCGCCCGCTGAAGAGGGCGTGTGGCCCGGATGCGGCGGTACGTTTCGACCCCGTCGATTCCCTGCTCCATCATGACATCCAGTATCACCAAATCGGCGCCATTGGAGGAGAGATAGGCAACCGTCTTTTCGCCGCTTTCCATGCAAACAACCTCGTACCCAAGGTCATTCAATATCTGTTTCAAGTTAATTGCCGTCTGGTTGTCGTCATCCATCACCAGGATTTTTTCATGACCCCTGGGC
Organism: uncultured Verrucomicrobiota bacterium; assembly: GCA_964355415.1. Classification (GTDB taxonomy): domain Bacteria; phylum Verrucomicrobiota; class Kiritimatiellia; order CAIKKV01; family CAITUY01; genus JAABPW01. The sequence continues at coordinate 9,188 of CAYHEL010000051.1, forward strand.
AGGGCTTTTGGGTTTGGAACACCGTCATTTCTGTGAATTTCCATGGAGACGGACAGGCTCAGGATGCGTTTCAGAAGAAGAATCACGCAACCCATGCCGATGAGAATCAAGCCGACAAAGCCAATCCATTCGAGCGTATTGTAGTCGCCTATTTCCAGAGTCTGAAGCCACTTAACCATTCATCGCGCCTTTCGCTGTATGAGTTCCATAATTGTATACCGTTTATGTCCACGGATAAAGCGGAATCTGTTTGAGAGGCGGCGGGTGCGAATGCAAAATATTGCACTCGCGCCGAATTCAGAAGTCAGAATTCAGGATATCAGAGAGATCCCTCGAGTTCATTATTTAGGGCCGCACTTGGGGAAGCAAGTGATTGTGCAAGTTGGGTCCTGACTTCTGACTCCTGACTTCTTGAAGCGATGCAACAAAGTGAAATCGCACCGGGCGGGTTACGGGAATTGACAGGCGTGGGTGACCCCGATACGATGAATGTGTTATCAATGAGAGTGGAGGAGTTGTTTCCCATGCCGACTTACGAATACGAATGCAAAAAATGCGGTCCCTTCGAAGTGTTCCAAAGCATCAAGGATGAAAAACTGAAACGGTGCCCGACCTGCCGGAGCGCGGTAAAACGGTTGATGGGCCGCGGTTCAGGTATTCTTTTCAAGGGAACCGGATTCTATCAGACTGACTACCGGAGTTCCGGCTACCAGAGTGATGCCAGCGCCGCGACGAAATCCAGTACTGATGCCAACACGGCCGCGAAATCCGGTGGTGATGCCGGCGCCGCGACGAAATCGAGCGGCGATGCCAGTGTGACCAAGACGCCCGCCAGCGATGCCGGCGCGGCTGCAAAATCCACCCGTGAGAAAAAGTAATGAACCCTGCGGGGCCCTTTATGAGGAGGACTTATGTCGATTAAAATCGAGTGTGAAAAGTGCGGGTTTCAGAATGTCCTCGGGCGTGTGTTTTGCTCGCAATGCGGGGTCAAACTTGATCTCCGGGCCACCTCTGCGGAGGAATTTGACGAACGGCGGCGGTTTGATTATGCCCGGTTCGTGAAACTCACGCTGGTTCTCCTGGTCCTGGTTCTGATCCTGGGGGTTATTGGCGCGGCCCTGTGGCCCGACGCCATTCCGCCTGTTCTGGTTGACAAGGCGGGCGCGGTTCAGATTCCGATCAAGGCGAAGGCTGTGCGATCCGCGACTTCCTTTAACCGATCCGTCACCCTCGATCTCTCCGAGGGAGAATTGAACGGTTTTCTTGAGGAACGCGCCAGGAGCCGGAAGATTCCCGGACTCGCCATCGACCTTAAACCCGGTGCGTTTGATCTCTATTCCATCCAGGACTGGAGTCCCGCCACCAACATCGCCGTTCTGGCCCGGGTTCATGTGCGTTTCTCGATGAGGTTGAGGGGGTCGTTCCAGAACGGAGTCATGAAGATCGAAAACGTCAGGTTTGGCCATCTTCCAATGCCTGAGTTCGCAAGAGGGCAGGTTGTGGATTTCTTTGCCGGACTGTTTGCCGACATTATTCGCGAGAAACGGGTTGTCAGCGCCTTGAAGAGCGTCGCCCTTGAGGAAACCAGGGCTGACATGGTGCTCGGGCCGTGAACGTTGTGGTATTTGAATGCAGGGGCTCTTCATTCATGATTTTGACGTGAAAGAATTTGAACAGAAGTTCGCAAAGGACACGAAGAAGAATGATCCAAAGAGATCCTCCTTCGCTAAAGCTACGAAGGACAGGGATGTTGCGGCATTTGTATGCGGCGGGTACACCGCATAAAAATTCCGCAACGATATTTC
>CAYHEL010000052.1:0-10976 GCA_964355415.1 uncultured Verrucomicrobiota bacterium
AAGGCGACAAGATCACAGTGGCGTATGTGAGCGGGAAGTGGAACAATAGCGACGGGGAGTTGGTGAATCCCGACAGTGAGAGGAAGGCCGGGGACTGGCGTATTCCCGTAATCCAAAGGACGCGAAAAAACAAGGTAGAAGGAGTCGCTATTATACCAATCGGTACGTCGATAGAGCCGTTTACGTATGAATGCGGCGAAGATGGTTTGTATCGTATTACGTGCCAGTATGGTGCAGGGGACGGGAACAAAGGGTGGGTTCGCTACAAGGTTACAAGAGTGGAAGGGCAGTCCAAAGAGGAGTCGGCCAAATAACTGCTGGGCGAACTACTTACTCATTCCCTCGACTTCCTTCTGGACTCTCCCCGATATAGACCATGCCCTCCAAGTCAGGTCGTGCTGAGCGAATCGTCAGATTCATGAAGGCCTCCCCTTGTGCCGATCATTCCAGGTTGAGGTTTCAACCGCACTATACTGCCGACTGTGGGGACGGTCCGCAGCATTCTGTGGATGCGTCTTTCGGCGGAATCAGCCACCGATTCCGGATAGATCGGCCGCTTAGGAGCCCCTTGGACACTTTTCATGCAGGGGTGGCCGGTCTCTAACGGATAACACGCAATGTACCTCTCCCCCACGGGTTCCTTGGAGCAGGCAACCCCGTGGGCGCCTCAATCGTAGTCCATGCTCCTTTCCACACGTGAGGACAGTCAAACGTCAGCGCTGAGGATCTGCGAGTTTGCGAGCCGAATCCTCCGGTGTTTGGTTGGGGCTCGGATTCTGATCGGCTTTCCGAGGCGCGTCGGTTGCGGGCAGTAACGCCGAGAGTATTGACCGAAGTCTGGCCAGTGTGTACGGCTTCTGTATACAGCCCACCAATCCCTTTCCGGCGAATCGGTTAGCGATGTCGCTCTCGCTGTAGCCGCTAGCCAGAATCACGCGCACATCGGGATTGATCTGCCGCAACTGCCGAAACGCTTCCTCGCCATTCATGTGCGGCATCGTGAGATCGAGCAGCACCACGGCGATGTGGGCTTTGCGGTCGCGGTACAACGCCACGCCTTCCTGTCCGTCCGTCGCGGTCAGGACGTCAAGCCCCAACCGCTCCAGCAGTTTGCCGGTTATGGCCCGCACCGTCTCTTCGTCATCCACCAGCAGAACCGTCCCTCGTCCGCGCCATTGCGTCTCGGCGGGCAACTCGGTCCCGCCAAACTCGGTGTCGTTCGTCGCGGGAAACAGAACCTTGATCGTTGTTCCCTTGCCGAGTTCACTATAGACACGCAAGGCACCACCGTGCGCCTTCACGATTCCCAGGATGGCGGACAACCCCAGCCCCCTCCCCGTGAATTTGGTCGTGAAGAAAGGCTCGAACATACGCTGTATCGTCTCCCGACTCATTCCGCAACCCGTGTCCGACACCTCCAGGTACACATACAACCCGGCGTTTAGCGGGTGGACGATGTAGTGCTGCTCGAGATACTCCTTCGAACAATCCGCCGCGCCAGTGGACACCGTGATGCTCCCGCTGCGTTCACCGATGGCTTCGGAGGCGTTCATGACAAGGTTCATCAGCACCTGGCGGATCTGGGAAACATCCCCATGCATAAGGAAAAGCTGCTTTTCAAGGTTCAGATTCAACACGCACTTCTTGGAAATGCAGGTTCTCAGCATGTGCAGCAACTCTTCGACCAGACTGCTCAGACAGAAGTCCTGCTTCTCCAGACGGCCTTTTCCGGAATACGCGAGCATTTGGGTGCACAACTCCGCCGCTCGCATCGCCGCCGTCTTGATCTGCTCGAGGCTCTCCCGACCGGATGCCAGCGGCGACATTTCGTCCAGCGCCAGGTCGGCATGCCCTAGAATGGCCATCAAGATGTTGTTGAAGTCGTGGGCGATTCCGCCGGCGAGCACCCCCAGGCTTTCGAGCCGTTGCGTCTGATTCATGCGGGCATCGAGTTCCCGACGGTCAGCCTCCAGTTTCTTCCGCTCGGTGATGTTGCGCGATATCTCGATGGCGCCGATCACGTTGCCCTGGGCGTCGTGCACCGGCGAAGCCTTGATGAGCCACGATCCCTGCGTGACCGGCCAATGCGGCTGGTTCTCTGGCGTCAGTTCGGCTTCGTTCGTCTTCCCGGTCTCAAGCGCGATGCTGACCGGGCAACCGATGCAGGGCTTGGACAACTTCCAAGCCTCGCAGCAGTGGCGTCCTCTCACGTCCTCCATCCGGGCGGAATTCCCCGTAATGCTGCCGATCCCGTTCAGGTAGGCCTGATTGGCCCAGACAAGGCGCAGGTTCTTGTCGTGGTACGCGATGATGTCTGCGATGCCATCCAGGATCAAAGCCTTCTCATGCTCGCTGGCCCGCAACTCATCCTCCGCCTTCCTGCGCTTCGTGACGTCCTGGAAGGACGCCAGCAGCCCCATCGGTCGGCCGGTTGAATCCGTCATCAGGTTGGTCGCCAGTTCCGCGGTGAAGCACGACCCGTCGCGGCGGCGGCACATCAATTCCCCCGTCCAAGATTCCTTCTGCTTGATAGCCTTGATAACCGCTTCGGCATCCGCAGGATTCTGGACGTGCTGCAAGGGGGTGGTGCCCTTCACGTCGGCGTCCGAATCATAGCCGTGCATTCGCAGCCAGGCCGCGTTCACAAAACTGATTCTTCCGTCCATGTCCGAGATGGCTATGCCGGCGATGGCGGAAGCCACTGCGGCTTCATTGATACGTAGCAAGGCTTCCCCCCGCTTGAGCATGGAGATGTCCGTATGGATGCCGACTAGCGCCGTGATGCGTCCGCTCGAGTCTTTGTTGGCGTAAGCCCGCAGGAGGATGTCCAGGATGCTCCGGTCCTTGGCATACATCTGCACCTCTCCCGTCCACTGCCCGCCGGCCATGATGGTCCGGAACACCTCGCGCCCGACAACAGGATCGACATAGAGCGATTCACTAGGATTCTCGCCGACTGGTCCGAAAAGGTCGTCGAATGCCTTGTTCTGGTAGTAGTGCTGTCCCTCCGGCGTGGACATTCCCACCGCGTCGGACAAGTTCGCCATCGATCCCATGAAAAGGCGGGTCTCCTCCTGCGTCGCATGGAGTTGACAAGCCCTGAGTTCAGACTCCGCCTCCTTGATCGGCGTTTCATTCGTATGAACGCCGAGCATTCGGATGGGTTTCCCCGTCTCATCGCGGATCGCAAAACCGCGACACCTTATCCATACCGTGGATCCATTCTTGTGACGGTATCGAACCAATTGATCATAGGGGTGCCTTGCATCCGCACAGTGTTGCTTGAAATGCTCGGCGGCAACCTTCAGGTCATCCTCAAAGATCAAGTCCTGCCATTCGGAGGCCAGGTGCTTCTTTTCGGCAGGATCATACCCAAGGATTTTCCAGAACCTGGGGCTCATCCATTCATCGGTTGGCTTCTCCAAATTCCAGTACCACACCCCGTCCAGGGATCCGGCCTGCAGAAACTCGAAGAGCGAATTGTCCTTCCGGAACAGTCCGTACAACTCTTGCTTCAGATAGTGTTCGTCCATGTTCAGATCCCTTTCTTCAATTGCCCCAATTACCCCGGATGAGCGGCGGTAGTACGCTCCATCCTAAATGGAACCGATTTTAGTGGCGGGGGAAAGGTTGTACAGCCAATTCTTGGTGTTGCAGGGGTATCCCCACGGGTTATAAGGAGCATGGACGACTGTTGAGCCGCCCACGGGGCTGGATGCTCCAACCAACGGGGGGGGCGGGTTGCCAGAACTGAATACGTCGAGAATCAGCCCGTCCATCAGACTCTCCCCGCATGTCACCGGGCAATTCACCCCGGTTGAGTATTTTAACCATACGGGAATGGACACGGCTTCATTGATTCGTTAGGATTCTCCAGTGGACAATGGCTTGGAATGCGGCTCAGTGGAGGAGTTCCCATCCAAATGAATGCTATGTCTTCAGAATGGTTTGATACGCTGACCGGTGCTGTACGCCAGCGCGTTGGGTGGCGTATTCCCGAAAAAGACTATCCCAAACTGGCAAAGGTCGTCAGCGAGAGAATGGCCGTCCACCACCTGTCCCGCCAAGACGATTACGTGACAATGTTGCTGGCTGACGGAATAGCCAGTCAAGGGGAATGGCGGGAATTGGTGAACCGGTTGACGGTGCAGGAGAGTTATTTCTTTCGCGACAAGGGCCAGTTTTCGCTTTTGCGGGAAAGGATATTGCCGGAGTTAATCCGCCGGAATGAATTGCGGCGTTCTCTCCGGATATGGAGTGCCGGATGCTCTAGTGGCGAAGAGCCCTATTCGATCGCCATGCTGTTGGAAGACCTGTTGCCGAGACAAAAGGGCCTCTGGCAGGTCTGCATTCTGGGAACGGATATCAACGAAGCTGCCCTGCTCAAGGCCCAGCGTGCCGTCTATGCCCGATGGGCATTTCGCGGGGTGCCTTCCGAGATCCTGGAGCGTTTCTTCACTCCACTCAGGCAGGAATGGCAACTGAGCCCTCACATTCGAGCCAAGGTTCAGTTCCAAGCCGGTAATCTCTACGTGGATTCCTTTCCCGACCGGCTCAAGGGGCTTCACGATTTCGATCTGATCCTTTGCCGCAACGTGTTCATCTACCTCCATGAGGACGCCGTTATGGCCATTATCCGCAAGTTCGCCGGGTGCTTGAGTCAGGGAGGCTACCTTCTGACCGCGCATACGGAACTGCAGGGAGTGACCTTGAAAGGGTTCACGGTACGGGTGTTTCCGGGGGCGGTCATGTACCAATATCAGGGTGAATCCCCTGGTGGACGACCTGAAGAAATGAAATTGTCCCTGCCCCAGGTGGCGACGGGTATTGCCGCGAATTCCCAGTTCCAGACGCGGCCGGCACGCATTTCAAGCGCGACGGTTGGCCAATCGCCTGTGTTGTCTGATATATCCGGCCCTCCCGAAAAACCGATGGAACGGGAGCCGCAGGAACGTACGGAGTTGCTGATGGCCGCCCGCTCCCATGCGAACCAGGGGCGATACGAGGAGGCGGCCAGGACTGCGCGACAAGCAATCGAAATGGACGCCACCGTCGGCCCGGCCTACTTCCTGCTGGCGCAGATTGCCGCGCATCAGGGCCAAGTGGATGAAGCCTTGGCGATGTTCCGGAAAACCATCTATCTGGATCCCTGCAATGTGGCGGCATATCTAGAACTGGCCTCCCTGTATGAACAACTCAACCATCCTCGCCGCGCCAAGAAAATGCGTGTCGCGGCCCTGGATTTGCTTGCGGCCATGCCGCCGGGACAGATGGTGGAACCCTATGAACCCATGATGGCCGGAGAGTTGGCGGTGTTTGTGAAAAACATGTTATCCGAACTGGACAAGAACCTTAACAGGATGTAAAAGAACCATATGGACGCGCAGACATACCTTGTCTTCCTATTGGGGCGGTCAACGTATGCTGTCAATGCCCTGACGGTGCGAGAAATCCTCTGGTTGCCTGCCTATACACCGATGGAAACAGTTCCTGTCGGTGTGGTCGGTCTGGTCGACCTGCGCGGCCGGATCATTCCTGTGATCAGCCTTGAAATCTTGTTCAATCACCAGCCAACGCCCTGTCGTTTGAATGACCAACTTGTTGTTCTGGAACAAGCCGGAGTCGTCATCGGAATCATCGTTCACGAAGTCCTTCAGGTGACGCCTATCGCGACGGGCGCCGTCCAACCCTTCCCGGACTGCGGATTGGATCGCAAGCCGGAGTCCATATACCTTTCCGGGGTGGTGGATCTGGAAACCGGTCTTGCTCATGTCCTGAACGTGTCCGCTTTATTTGATTTGCCGGAACTGCACCTTCCGCCCGGGGAGGGGGAACCGGCTTATGCGCAACTTGACCTGAAGCCGGAGATCGATGAGGTGTTCAAAGAGCGGGCACTGCAATTGAGGCAACCGCCGGCTGATATCAGTCAGGAAAGCCGTTGGGCCGTGGCCATCGTGAGTCTCGGGCGGGAGGTTTTCGCGGTGGACGCGGAATGGGTGCGAGAGTTTTCCCCTTTGAGCCATGTCACGCCGGTGCCGTGTTGCCCGCCGCGTATTGTCGGCCAAATGATCCTCCGCGGCGAGTTGCTGACAGTCCTGGACATTCGCGACATTCTCAATCTTCCCCCGGCGGGAAGTGAGAAACCAAGCCAGGTCGTCATCATCCAGGTTGGGCCGCAGGTGGCTGGCATTCTTGTCGAGGCAGTCCATGACGTGGTTTATTTGCTGCCCTCCGATGTGGCGGCGGCCCCCGTTGCCGCTCAGGTGCGCAGTCGGAATTATCTCAAGGGCGTGGCTTCATATGGCGACAAGATGCTTTGTCTCATAGACATACAGAAGGTGTTCACGCAGGGTGAAGTTGTGGTGAATGAGACGGTGTGAAAACAGGAAGGATGGCTGTTATGAGTACGCAACAACGGTTTAGAACAGTCGTGCGACGGTCACTGATGGGCATTATGGGGCTCGTGTTGCTCATGGGTTTGGTGGAATTCCTATGCGTACTGAAAGTGGGACAAACCATAAGACTTCTGGACCGGACGCATTTGATCGTCACAGAGTTGAATTCCCTGGAAACGCATGCCAATGAAGTGACGCTCGGCCAGCGGGGATTCCTGATTACCGGCAAGCCTGAATTCCTAGATCCCTTTTTAAGTGGCCCGAAGGTGGCCGACGAGAACTTTGCGAACCTGAAGAATTTGATACAGGTGCCGAGCCAGATCGAACGCCTCAATAAGGTTGAGAAACTCTTTCGCGCCTTTGTGGAATACACCGCTCAAAACGTGGAACTCAAGAAGGCCGGGAAGGACAAGGAGGCTGTCGATGAGATCAACTCCGGAACGGGGAGGAGCATGAGAAAAGCGATCACGGTGACGATTGACGAGACCATCCGGGCGGAGGAGGAATTATTGAAGGAACGCAGGAGTGCGGCGCAACAGGCGGAACGTCTCTCCGATATCGTGGTCGGTGGCGGCACAGTGCTGGTAATCACTGTCGGTTTCTACATCCTGTTGTCCTTGAACCGCCGGGTGGTCACTCCGCTCAATCAGGTGGTCAACACTATTGCCGCCTCGACGACGGAGATTGCAGCGGCGGTGGAACAGCACGAGAAGACGGCCGCCGGCCAGTCTGCGGCCGTGAATGAGACCACCACGACCATGGATGAACTGGAGGCTTCTTTCCGGCATGCCGCCGATGCGGCGGGTGTTTCGGCGCAAAAGAGCCAGGCTGCCGTTCAACAGGCGAAGGTGGGTAGCCGGGTGGTCAGTGAAAGCGTCGCCGCCGTGAAGGAGTTGGAGGCGAAGATCAATGCCATCGCGGAACGGATCTTGAATTTGAGCGAACAGATCAACCAGATCGGCAACATCACGAATGTGGTCAGCGATCTGGGCAGTCAGACGAATATGCTGGCCCTGAATGCCGCCGTGGAAGCGGTGCGCGCCGGTGAGCACGGCAAAGGGTTTGCCGTGGTGGCCCAGGAAATCCGGAAACTGGCCGACCAAAGCCGGAAATCGGCGGAACGCATCAACACCCTGGTGGCCGATATCAGCAAGGCCGCCAACGCGACGGTGATGGTCACCGAGGAGGGGGCCAAGACCCTCGCCACGAACCTGCAGAGGACACACGCGGCCGGGGAGGCTTTTGCGACACTGGCGGCGGCGTTGACGGATGCCAACGAGAATGCACAGCAAATCGTGCTGAACAGCAAACAGCAGTTGGGCGCCGTTCAGCAGGTAACCCAAGCCATGAACAATCTGGCGGCGGGCTCGCAGGAGACCTCTTCCGGCATAGCCCAGACCCGCATTGGGCTGGACCGTTTGAAGGAGAATGCGACTCAATTGGAAGCCATGATCTAGGGAATAACACGGGGAGTCAGGGAAGACAGGGGTGATAACCCACAGTCGGAGTAGGCGGCGACCATGATCAGCGATCCGGAACTTCGGGGACAGTTCAAGTCCGAGTGTGAAGACCACCTGCAGGAGTTGGACGACAACCTCCTGCGGTTGGAGAAGAACCCCGATGATTCCTCGGCCTTGCAAGAAGCCTTCCGCTCGGCGCACAGTCTTAAGGGTTCAGCCCACATGATGGGTCTGCCGTCGATAAAGAGCATCGCCCACCACTTCGAAAGTATCCTCGGTGAAGCCAACAACGGCTCAGCCAGACTGTCCGTCGATATCGTGAATCGTCTCTATGCGGGGTTGGATGCCATTCGAAAACTGGTCCATGAGGCGGTTACGGAGGAGGAGGCCAATGTCAACCTTGACAGTGTTTTGGCGCAATTGACTGGAGCCGTTCCGCCCTCGCCAGCCGTTGAACCGTCATCTTCTTCGAGCGTGATGGCAATGGCGCCGGCGATGCTGGCCGGGGCCAAAGGCGCTTCCGGTGATGTGGGCCCAATTACGCCGGCCGGATTCAAGATTGATACCATTCGGGTCAAACCCTCGCAGATCGACAAACTCATGAGCCTGGCAGGGGAGTTGACCGTGACCGGAATCCAGAGCGCCGGCCGCGCGAGGGAACTGGAGGATCTCCTTGAAGCCTGGGAGGGCTGGAGTCGGGAACTCGCGAGGCAAGCATCGTCATTCAGCCAACCGGCCGCCGGCCCGTCGATGGGGCGATTCGCTGAGATGCACGAGCGGTTGCATGCCAACCTCGAGAGGAATATTGCCGTCCTGGGCCATTTGCTGGCGAAGACACAGGAGGACAACAACCGGCTGGAATCCGTGGCCGCCGGGATTGAACAAAGTGTCCGCTCCATCCGACTCCTGCCCTTATCCACGGTGTTCAACCTGTTTCCCAGAATGGTTCGTGACTTGGCGCAAGATCAAGGCAAGGACGTGGAACTGGTGATTGAGGGCGGCGACGTTGCGGTGGACAAGCGGATCATCGAGGAGATGAAAGATCCCCTGATGCACTTGCTGCGCAATGCCATTGGGCATGGAATTGAGTCGCCTGACACGCGAAGGCAGCAGGGCAAACTCTTGACCGCCACGATCACGTTGAAGGCGCGCCGGACATCCACGGCTGTGGAACTGGAGGTTCGCGATGACGGGCAGGGACTGAATGGCGACGCCATCCGGAGGACTGCCCTTCAACACGGGGTTTGCCATCCCGATGAGTTGGCGGCGATGACGCCGGACCAGATCCATGCCCTGATCTTTCGCCCCGGTTTTTCCACCGCCTCCTTTGTCACGGATGTGTCGGGACGCGGCGTGGGCCTTGATGTTGTCCGGACCACGGTGGAGCGACTCAAGGGCACCCTCCGGATTGAGTCAACGCCTGGCATGGGGTGTGCTTTCCACATCCAACTGCCCATTATGCTCGCAATGGGCCATGTGCTTCTAGTTCAGGCAGGAGGGCAGACCTTCGCCCTTCCTGTTGAGTATATCGAACAAAGTCGATGGATCTCGCCATCGGAAGTCTACCTGTTGGAAGGCCAACCGACTGTTACAGTTGAAGGTCAGGCGATTTCAGTCATGGAGTTGTCGGAACTGCTTGGTCTTCATGTTGCGCCTTCCGGGGAAGATGATCCGTCGTCGGCAGAGGCGCCTGCGCCACAGCCGTGCGTCTTACTCAACCTTGGTTCTGACCGGTGTGGTGTGTTTGTGGATGTGCTGCTGGATGAGCAGGAAGTAGTTGAAAACCCACTGGGGCCCTACCTGACGCGGGTCCGCAACGTGCTTGGATCCACGATTTTGGATAATGGACGGGTGTGCATGATTCTCAACCCCCATGATCTTCTGGCGTCCCTTCGTAAACGTGAGATTGCTGCACCCCAGCTATTGCCCGAAACGGCGGTTCACCGTCAATCGGTCATACTCTTGGTGGAGGATTCCCTCACCACCCGGACGCAACTGAAGCGGATACTCGAAGGCGCCCATTACAAAGTGGTGACCGCTGTTGATGGTTTGGACGGCTGGAGCCGACTGGCGGCCGGTCAATTCGATGCGGTGGTGAGTGACATTCAGATGCCCAACCTAGATGGATTCGATTTGACGGAACGGATTCGCAAGGACAAACGGTTTGCCGAGTTACCCATCATTCTTGTGACGTCATCGAGCGCCGAGTCCGACCGCCGCCGGGGTCTGGAAGTGGGTGCCAACGCCTACCTCACCAAGCCGGCTTTTGATCAGAAATCCTTTTTGGATATTCTGAGGAGACTCGTATGAGAGATGACCATCTGCATCGTTACCCAGTCCCCCTTGCGCGGAAAGGAGCCTGTCGATGACGCCGGAGAGCAAGGAACCAAGCCCGATCACCGTTCTCCTGGTGGCCGATTCTCCCTTGGCCTTGTCAATCCTGAGGAAAATTCTATCTTCGTCGCCATGGATTCGCGTGATTGGTACGGCGAGCAACGGCCCGGAAGGGTTGAAACTCATCGGCACCTTGCAACCCCAGGTCGTCTGCCTGGATTACCACATGCCATCGATGAACGGCCTGGAACTGACCCGGGCCATCATGAGCCGGTTCCCGAGACCCATTCTGGTCATTAGCGAGACCACCGAATCTGTCGATTCGAATAAGGCGTTTGAGTTGCTGGAGGCGGGCGCTATAGATGTGTTTCGGAAGCCAGCTAACGTGATGGACAATGATGCGCTGCAGGCCTATGGTTTCGAATTGGTATCCAAGATCAAAGTCGTCAGCCGCGTTCATCTTTTTTCACGAAATGCGGTCAAAGGACTGCCGCCCCCCGTTGTCAGCGTGGAGACCTTCCCGCCTGAAGTTGCCGTGGGAGAATCTGTTGTTGAGGTGGTTGCCATCGGGGCATCGACCGGGGGCCCCCAAGCCATAGCGACGGTGTTGATGAACCTGCCGCTGCGGTTGTCAGTCCCGATTTTGTGCGTCCAGCACATCAGCGAAGGATTTCTACCTGGTCTAGTGAGTTGGCTGGCTGGCTATTGTCGCCGCGAGGTGAAAGTGGCTGAACATGGCGAATGGCCTTTGCCGGGGGTTGTCTATTTCCCCCCGGATCGCCTGCAC
>CAYHEL010000053.1:0-10911 GCA_964355415.1 uncultured Verrucomicrobiota bacterium
GGTGGTGGCGCAGCTTCCTGCTACGCCCTGGAAGTTCGGCGTGATGTCCGACACCCAGTGGACCGGCGTCCCTTCCGATCCCGTCAACAATCCGAATGACGTGGCGGTGTCCATCATCAACCAGATCAACCCGCGGTTCATTGACGCAGGCGTGAAGTTCGTGGTGCAGGTGGGCGACTTGACAGAGAGTGGCGCCCCGGCCGACGTGGATGTACGCGCGGCGGCGGCCACCAACCTGTACAACGCCGGCATTGGCTTCTTCCCGTTGCGCGGTAATCACGAGAACGGGTCGACGGCGGCCAGACAGGTCACCAACGACTTCCCCCAGACGCAGGGCCTGGGCGCCAATGTCTTCGGCGCCACCAACTTCACCAGTGCCTCCAGCGCACTGGCGGGGTTGAGCTATGCGTTCGACTACAGCAACACGCGCTTGGTGCTGCTGGATCAGTTCGTCCGGCTCGATGGCAGCGGCTCCGCTGTCAATGACGCCATGGTGGACCAGGTGCCGTGGGTGGGAGCGACGCTCTCGAACCGCCTGGCCGGGACGCATGCCTTCGTGTTCTCGCACAAGAACTTGATCGGGGAGAACCATGTGGACAGCCTGTTCGGCGCCAACCCGGCGGCCAACACCAACGCCCAGAACCAGTTCATCGGCGCGCTGGCGGGAACCGGGGTCCGCTACACCCTGAGCGGGCACGACCACGTCTTCCAGCGCTCGATGATTGCCAGCCCCGACGGCCTGTCCTCGGTGGAGGAGATCATTTGCGGCTCGGACAGCTCCAAGTTCTACACCCCCGCTTCGACCAACAGTTTCGCCGGCCAGAAGTACCGCGAAACCTCACTGGCGCAAGACCTCTACCGCATCACATACTACGTGGGCACGGTGGACGGTCCGCGCTTCACGATGGACTACTATGCCAGCGACGAGACCTTCCCCTCGGGGAACTCGCCTGCGGTCACGCCCACGCTGCACTTCAACAAGCGGGAGACGTTCGGGTACAGCCTGAACGGCAAGCGGTTCCTGGTTGGTCAGGGCGGGTCCTATACCTCGGTAGTGGATAGTGTGTCGTCCGGCACGGCCTACGGTGAAACCTACAAGGGCACGACAGCGCAAATTCTCTCCGGTGTCAACGGTAGCACCAATAAGGACTACAACGGTCGCCGCTACACCCGCGAGATCAACACCGGCTGGGCGCCGTCCACGATGGCGAGTGACGCGCTGACCCTGTGGGGTATGGCCGACCTGGCCACGAACCGGACGGATACCTACGTCATCTCCATGAGCTATGATCCTGCGGCGACAACCCCGTCCGCGATCCAGTCCGGTCTGTTTGGTCTGGTGACGCGCGAGACGCCGACCAACAACTGGGTCAATGCCGCCGATCTGAATGTGGGCGGAGTGCAGAGTTTCGTGTTGGGCGCGTGGAACAGCGGCTATACGCTGGGCGCCTGCGGTGTGGACACCAACACAGCCACGGCTTGGGCGGTGGTCAATCACGCCAGCGACTTCGCCGTCGGTCCTTTGGCGCATGTGAACGCGCAGGTCGTGAAGGTGGATGCGAACGTGTACCAGCCGTTCGGGGTCGGTCTGACCAACGGCGCGTGGGTTTACCTGGAGGCGGATCCCGCCAATGCCAGCCCGCTACGCGCAACGCAGCGCTCCCTGGGCTACCGCGAAGTGACGTACAAGGCCAAGATGTTCAGTGGCTTGAGCTTTACCGCCCTGGCGCCGACGACCAATGCCGCCGGTATCCAGTATGACTATACGGCGCAGAAGGCGAAGAACACCTACACGGTCGGCTACTGGAAGGACAAGGATCTGCCGGTGATGATCGGCCCCGATGGCAATGCCTATATCACGGACGGCCACCATACCTCGGCTGGCTATCTCTCGCCTGACAACGCCCAGAGTGGCGACGTGGTGCCTGGAATGCACCGCGTGGTACTGGGTCATGTTGTCACCAACTTCTTTAACGCCGCTGTGGGACCCCAGGCCGTGAACGATACCTGGTGGACCGACCGGTTGGCTGAGAACAATGCGTTCCTCTATGGGATTGCGGGCAACCAGCTCGCGCAACCTTCTGATCCCGGTTATGCGGGCCTTCAGCCGATCCTGCCCAGTACCCTGGCGATGCCGGTGACCCCGTCCACCCTGGGCTCACAGGCGATGACGCACGACATCTATCGCGGCCTGATGTGGGGCCTGGCGGATGGAATCCTGAAAACGGCTCTGAACGGGTCAACCAAGATCAAGGGTTTCAGCAAGGGAAATCCCTTCACTCCCGGCAAGGACATCAACTTCGTGGAGTTCTTCTGGTCGGACTTCCTGCGGAACCGCGTGGTGTGGGACGACACGAAGAGCGGGCATGCGCTGGGTAGCGGCTTTGGCGATGCGAATGCCATCTCGGCGCCGGTCTCGTTCTTCGCGGCGGTGGCCAACGGCATCGCGCTGGCCCGGTCGCAGGACTATCGCGACCAGTATGGCCGGTCGATCTACGACTACACCAATAACGCGGTGTTCAACCCGAACACCGTGACCTGGGCGCAGGCGTCGCTGTCCAACGGTCTGGCGGTTGCCGGGGATACCTACAACCTGTACCTGCTGGATGATTCCACCATCAGCGGGGACATCTCGCCCTCGCCTTTGGCGGTGAACACCCTGCACATTGACACGACACTCGGCATGGTGGTTTCCAACCGGCTGGTGAACATCCGCGATGTGGCGATTAATGCCGGCGGCACGATGGCGATATCCTGGAAGGACGCGAGTGTGGCGAACACCACCCTGACGAATGCGCCGGGCCTAGGCCGTGTGACGCTGAGAGGCTCGAACACGGTGAGCGGCGCGGTGACGCTCGCCAACGGCACACTGGTGGTGGACGGACGCCTGGCGGCGGCCTCGCTGTCGGTGGCGCCCGGCTCGACGCTGGAATACACCCCGGGCAGTTCTCCGATCACGGTGACTGGCGCCCTGACGTTGAACGGCACGCTGAACATCACCGGCTCCGGTTTCGGTGTCGGCACCTACACGCTCTTCAACTGCGGCTCCCTGAGCGGCAGCGGACTGGTCATCGGCTCGGTGTCCGATCCTTCACTCCGCTACACGATTGACACCAATGTGGCGGGCCGGGTGCAACTCCATGTGGGATCCTCAGCCCTCCGCATCGCGTCGCTGTCAGACATGCACTACTTCGCGACCAACCTGCTCATCAATAATGGTGTGGCCTTCCAGACGTACCTGGCGCAGGATCGCAAGTTGATCGCGGAGAGCGTGGCCATTACCGAGGCGGCGGTGGATGCGGTGATCGCGCAGAATCCGGACATTGTCCTGGTGTCGGGCGACCTGACGAAGGATGGCGAACTGGACAGTCATGTCGGGTTCTCCAACCAGTTGGCCCGTCTGGTGGCCAATGGCGCGAAGGTGTTCGTCGTTCCCGGCAACCACGATATCAACAACACCAATGCGGCGGCCTATGACGGTGCGAGCACGATCCCCGTGGCCAACGTCACGCCGGACGAGTTCCGCGCCATCTACGCGCCGTTCGGTTACGGACAGGCGATTGCGCGGGATCCCAACTCCCTCTCCTATATTGTGGAACCGGCGAGCAATCTGTGGGTGGTCTGCATGGACTCCTGCCAGTACACCAATGGCCTGAATCCCACAGCCGGTTCTTTTGATGCCGGTCGCCTGGCCTGGATCACCAACCAACTCGCGATTGCCAAGGCCCAGGGCAAGGTCGTCATGGGCATGATGCATCACGGGTTGATGGAGCACTACGCGGGCCAGAAGACGCTCTTCTCCGACTACGTGCTGGATGGCCATACGAATGTGGCGCCCTTGTTCGCCAGTTACGGGATGAAGACGGTCTTCACGGGTCACTATCACGCCCAGGACATCGTGAAGGGCACGTTCGGCGGGAAGGACCTCTATGATATCGAGACGGGATCGACGGTGACCTATCCGTGTCCGTACCGGATCATGGACTTGCAGACCAGTGGTCAGTTGGTGATCACCAGCCATCGGATTACGGCGATTGATTACAATCTGGGCGGTGCGCCCGACTTCCAGACCTATGCGTACAACTACCTGCACACCGGGATGCTGCAACTCTCATCGTGGATGTTGCAGGCGCCTCCGTATCGCCTTTCGGAGCCCATGGCCAACTATCTGGCCCCGGCGGTGACCGAAGCCATGGAGGATCACTATATTGGTGATGAGCCCGGCCTGGGTGGCGCGAGTCCCACGACCTATGGCATCGTGACCAACCTGCTGGCGGGTGATGCGCAGTCGCAGATGCTCGGCGGCGCCATCTGGTCCCTGTTGACCGATCTGACGCCGCCCGACAATTCGTTGACCCTGAACCTGTCCGGCGTCACGCTGGTTTCCCCGGCTGATGGGGCGACGTACACGGAAGGCCAGACGATTATGCTGGAGGCGGCGGCCAACTGGGATGCGACGAACGTTGACTTCGTTGTGGACGGGGTTCTGGTGGGGAGTACGGCTACCCGTCCCTACACGTTCACCGGGATCGCCCCGACGGGCACCCACACCATCGTGGCCGTGGCTCTGGACACCCTGGGGCAGGCGAGCACGTCGTCGGTGGTGACCGTGACGGTCAGGCCCGCCGGACCGGTGGTGGACATCAAGGTCAACGGGTCGGATGGCCCGTTGAATGTCACCACGTCTCAAACAGTCTCTGTGAGCATTCGCCTGGACGTTGGGCGCCACGGCGGACGGACTGTCGAATGGTATGTGTTGGCTCATGATGTGACGCGTGATGTCTGGCACCAGTATGTGGCGCCCTTCACGACGACATCCTGGCGCGCACCCTGGACGGGCGGCACATCTTTGCAGGCCCCGCTGTCCAACGTGGGCCCCTATGAGGTGTTGCGCCTCAACGGCGTGGTGGCGGGACAGTACGACTTCTTCTTCGGGATTGATCTGAACCGTAACGGATGGATCGATGTTGAAACACTGTACTACGACAGTGTCTCGGTCACCGTTGCGCCGTAAGAGTGTTGTTGGTTAGGTTGTTGGTTGGTTGCAGAACCGGAGGCGGCAGGAGCCGTCTCCGGTTCACTTTTTATCGCCGATAGGCTGAAGGGTTTCTGGATCTGCTTCTCGATACTCTTTTGCCGTGCAGGTTCAAGTCGTGAATGGTACCCGCCGCTGGCAGTTGGTTGGAAGCCATGGCGAGGATCGTGTCCAAACTATTCATAAGACGAACATACTGCTTCCATAGGCTTCATTTCTCAAGGAACAAATTTGCGGGTTGCTGATGGAGACGGGCTGGCCCGGTGCTACGACAGTGTCCCGGTCACTGTCAGACTCTAACGCAATCCTAACATTTCTCTCATTTTCTTCTTACACGGTTTCGGTTTACTTAGGCCCGCAAACCAACAACCAAAAGGAGAACGAGCAATGAGACGAGTCGTGGCAGGTTTAGTGATGGCGGCGGGGATGGGCACGTTGTGTATGGCGGCGGAAACGGGTTCAACGGCGGCGCCTGCGCCTGCGCCTGCGCCGAAGACATGGGCGGATTCGGTTACCCTCAAGGGCGATCTGCGGTATCGTTACGAGGCGATCAATGATGATGCCAAGAAGAATGCGAACAAGCAAACTTACGAGAGGCAACGTGACCGTGTGCGGGCCCGACTTGCTGCGGAGGCCAAGTGTAATGACAGCCTGAAGGCTGTTATCGGTTTGTCAACCGGCGGCAATGATCCGATCTCCGGCAACCAGACCCTGAGTGATGGCGCCCAGAAGAAGGACATGAAACTGGATCTGGCCTATTTTGATTACAGTTTCCTGGGGGATACCACCGCGAACGAGATTCACGGTCTCGTCGGCAAGATGAAGAATCCCTTCAGCACGATGAACGATGACCTGATGTGGGATGGCGACCTGTCGCCGGAGGGGTTGGCTTTGAAAGCCCAGACCGGGAACGACTTTGTGACGCTGTACGGGAACGCAGGCTATCTCTGGTTACAGGAGCGTGACAGCAAGAGCGCGGGAACGTTGTACGCCGGCCAGGGCGCCGCCAAGTTCCAGTTCATTCCCGAAGTCTCCCTGACCGTGGGCGCCAGTTACTATGGCTTCCAGAACGTGAAGGGATATGACGTGATTGACTGGGAAGGTAAGAACAATGCCTACGGGAATAGCACCAAGAACGGCACGATTGCCAGCGGTGTGACCAACAAGGCCTGGGCTGCCGAGTTCACCCCGGTCGTTTACTTCGCCTCACTGGACTTGTGGATCGCCGGCGTGCCGGTTTCGATCTTCGGGCAGGAACTCTCCAATACGGATGCCTCCAAGTTAGACCAGGGTCACTTGTACGGCGTTTCGCTGGGCAAGGCCAAGAATCCCGGTTCCTTCGAAGTGGGCTATAGCCACGCGGAACTGCAGAAGGATGCCACGATCGGGATGTGGACGGATTCCGACCGCTGGGGCGGTGGAACGGATGGCAAGGGACATAAGGTCTATGCCAAGTATCAGTTGATGAAAAACCTCCAGTTGGGCGCCGCCTATTTCAAGGATGACAAGGGCATTGCGTCAGGCAAGCCGACCGACTATGACCGCTTGCAGATTGATCTGGTGGCGGCGTTTTAAGGATACGAGATCTGAAATTTGAGACTGCACATAAGAAAAGGACAATACAATGAAGAAGATTAACTCAGTGATGGCGGTGATGACGGCGGTGGGAATGGGCGTCGGGGCGGCTTTGGCCGGGAATGCCAACACCGTCGTGGTGGATGGATCAACAACGGTGGGCCCGATCGCGAAGGCGTTTGCGGAATACTACATGGGCAAGCATCAGGGTGTGAATATCACGGTGAGCGAGTCCGGCAGCGGAAACGGAGCCAAAAGCCTCATCAACGCGGCCTGTGACGTGGCGACCATGTCCCGCCCGATGAAGAACTCCGAAAAGAAGGCGGCCCAGGAAGCCGGTGTGCTCGCGATCGAGCATGTCGTGGCCTTGGACGGCCTTTCGATCATTGTCCACCCCGGTAATGCGGTGGCCAATCTCACGCTTGCCCAGATCCGCGACATCTACACGGGCGCGATCTCCAACTGGAAAGAGTTGGGCGGACCCGACCAGAAGATCGTGGTGATCAGCCGCGACACGAACAGCGGCACGTATGAGTCCTTCAATACGCTGGTGCTCAAGGATTCCAAGATGAAGGGCGGGGCGGAATACGTGGGTAGCGGCGGCGCCATTCGTCAGCGCGTGATGAGCACGCCTGCCGCGATCGGTTATGTCGGGCTCGCGTTCACCGAGGGCGTTAAAATTGTATCGGTCAATGGCGTTCTGCCTTCCGCAGAGACGGTGAATGCCGGAACCTATCCGATTGCGCGCCCCCTGTACATGTACACGAACGGTCGCACCAAAGAGGGCACCGCGCTGGATGCCTATGTCAACCTCAACAAGACCGCGGAAGGCAAGAAGATCATTGAGGATACCGGCTTTATTCCTCTGAAGTAATGATCAGTGATGGGGCATCGCTTTTGTTGAGCAACCGTGCCAGACGATGGCATCGGTTGCTCAACATTTTCGGGACGGGTTTTTTGCTTCTGGTGACGTCGCTCTCCACGTTTGCCGTCCTGTTTATTTTCTATTTCATCGCACGGGATGCGATCCCGTTTTTTCAACTTCAGGGGGTCCGGCAATTTTTCACCAGCACGCACTGGTATCCCTCCGCCGCCACGCCTGAATTCGGGTCGCTCGCCATTTTTGTGGGGAGTGGGCTGGTTACGCTGGGGGCGGCGCTGGTTGCCGTTCCACTTGGCATCACCGCGGCCGTGTGCCTGAGTGATGTTCTTCCCTTTTCAACCAGACAGGTTGTTAAACCGGTCATTGAGATTCTCGCGGCGATTCCCTCCGTTGCGTACGGTTTCTTTGCCCTGGTTGTGTTTGCCCCCCTTCTTCAGGAGCAGGGCGGCCATATTCTTCAGGTGGGGAGTTGGGTTATCGGCGCTCCGGTCGCGGCGCTGGTGATCGTGGTGGTCAGTGATCTTGTGACCGACAAACTGTCCCCGGTTTACCGGATTCGGGCGCGATGGGCATTCATTGCCATGTTCTCGGCGTTGGCGTTTTGGGGGCTCTGGAAAATAGGGGCGTTGCTGGGTGCGATCGTTGTCACCAGTGGTACCAATGCGTTAAACGTGTCGATTATTCTCGGCATTATGGCGCTCCCGACGGTCGTGAGTGTGGCGGAGGATGCCATTCAGGCGACGGGCCGGGAACTGAGGGAAGGCAGTTATGCGCTCGGGGCAACCCGGTCGGAAACCATTCTCAGAACGATTCTTCCCGCCGCCAGCAGCGGCATCATGGCGGCCGTCATCCTGGGTGTGATGCGGGCCGTGGGGGAAACCATGGTGGTGTGGATGGCGTCGGGGAACGCCGCCCAGATTCCCACGCCCTGGTACAATGTGCTTCAGCCTGTCCGCACGTTGACGGCCACCATCGCGGGCGACATGGGCGAGGCGGATCAGGCGACCGGTTCCTCGCGATTCCATGTGCTCTTTGCGATGGCGCTGTGTCTGCTCGTGTTTTCGTTTGTCTGCAATCTGGTCAGCGAATGGGGCGTAAGGCGGACGCGCCGGAAGGTGGGGAAATAGGGCCATGCGACTGGAAACCCGCAAAGTCCTGGATCGCTCATTCACCGTTTCGGGCGTGTTGGCGATTACCCTGATGACGGCGGCGCTGGTGATTCTGCTGGCCCCGATGTTTGTCCGGGGCGCCAGGGCCATAGTCTTTTCGGCCACGGTGGAGCACCGGCGATTGATGCTGGACAAGTTTGAGAGGGGAAGCCGCCCGGAGGTGGAGGCGGAACTGACTTCCGCCTATGCCGCCCGGGAACCGGTTTACCGGATGGTTGAGGAGTTTGAGCGGCAGTTGGAGACCCTGTCCTCCCTGGAACGCCGGAAATACGCGGCCCCGTTCAAGGACGTCAAGAAGGCGCTGCACGCCCTGCTCGGGCCGCCTCCCGGTTCGCCCCGGCCCATGTTGATGCGGGATCAATTCGGCCAAACCCGGTGGGATCGGGCCCTGGTGAAATTGGATCGCGTGTTGAATCGCGAGGACTGGGACTACAGCCACCCTGAAAAGGGCGGCATCAAGGTGATGAAACCCCGGGCCGCTGACTTTGCGGGCACGGCGCTGGCTCCGATGTTTCCCTATCTTGCGGCGAACCTCGAGACGATGCTGGCGCCGAAAAAAACGGTTTACTGGCAGTTTCTGACGGATGAATCCTTCGATTCGCATTTCTTCGGCGGCATCTGGCCGGAACTGTTGGGCACGTTTTATCTAACCGTCGGGGCCATGCTCTTCGCCATACCGATGGGGTTGATCGCGGCAATCTACCTGACCGAATATGCGCCGGAGAACGCATTCGTGAGTTTCCTGAGGACTTGCATCAGCACGCTGGCCGGGGTTCCGAGCATTGTTTTCGGATTGTTCGGCCTCGCCTTTTTCATCAACACGCTGGGCGTGTCTCAATCCAAAAGCGTGCTGGTTGGATCCATGACCCTGGCCCTGATGATCCTGCCCACCGTGATCCGGGCTTCAGAGGAGGCCATCCTCGCCGTGCCGCGCACCTACAAGGAAGCGGCCCTGAGTCTGGGCGCCGGGCGTTGGCATACGGTGCTGACGGTTATTCTGCCCGCCGCCCTGCCGGGTATCCTCACGGGGATTGTGATCAGCATGGGTCGGGCGGCGGGGGAGACCGCGCCGATCATCTTCACCGCGGCGGTGAGCGTCGGAAAGCCCCTTGCCCTGTGGCAGGTGTTCAGCAGTCCGACGCCCGCCCTGTCCTGGAACATTTACAACCTGGCGACCGAACATGAGGCGATGGACGAGATCAGGCATGTCCAGTATGGGTTGGTGCTGGTGCTCGTCTCGCTGGTTCTGCTACTGAATCTGGCGGCGATCCTGATGAGGGCGCGCATTGCCAAGCGGTTGAGAGGGTGAGAGGAGTACGTATGGATAAAAAAGACAATATGGCGACGCAACCGGCGGGCGCCCATGTGCAGGCGGCGGGGTTTTCGGTCTATTACCGGGCCAACCAAGCCGTCAAAAACGTGAATCTGGCGTTTCCGTCCGGGCAAGTCACCGCGATTATCGGTCCGAGCGGGTGCGGCAAAAGCACGCTGCTCCGGGCGATCAACCGGATGAATGATCTGGTGCCCGGTTGCCATACCGACGGCGAACTGCTTTTCGACGGGCAGAACATCTATTCATCGGATATCGATGTGGTGACGTTGCGGCGCCGTATCGGCATGGTCTTTCAGAAACCCAATCCCTTTCCCAAAACCGTTTTCGACAACGTCGCCTACGGACCCCGTCTGCACCGGCAGGTCAGTCGCCAGGAACTGGATGAGATTGTCGAAAGCAGCCTCACCGGGGCGGCGTTGTGGGACGAGGTCAAGGATCGCCTGAACCAGAACGCCCTGGGCCTTTCGGGCGGGCAACAGCAGCGATTGTGCATCGCCCGCGCCCTGGCCGTGAATCCGGATATTCTCCTGATGGACGAACCGACCTCGGCGCTGGATCCCCGCGCCACCCTGAGGATTGAGGATCTGATCGACGATTTGAGCGGTAAATACACGATCATTATCGTGACGCATAACATGCAGCAGGCGGCGCGAGTTTCCGATTTCACGGCGTTTATGTATGAGGGTTTGCTGATTGAAACCGGGCGCACCAATGAAATGTTCACCAAGCCGGTTGAAAAACAGACGGAAGATTATATAACCGGCAGGTTTGGATGAGAGGAGTAACGATGAGAGTTCATTTCCAGCGTGAGATTGATAAGTTGAAGTTGCAGATCCTTGAGATGAGCGCCGATGTCGAGGAGGCGGTTCGCGAAGCGATGCAGGATGTCATGCGCTTTTGCCTGAAGCGCGGCGTC
>CAYHEL010000054.1:0-10711 GCA_964355415.1 uncultured Verrucomicrobiota bacterium
CCTCAAGCCGCGCCCGTAATTCAGCCGGACGAACCCCGAGCCGTTCAATCAACCTCGCGGCCAAACCGTCCTCCTGCTCCAGAAGACTCAGCAGCAGATGCTCCCCATCGACCTCCTGATGACTGTAGCGAACGGCCTTTTCCTGCGCCGCCTGAAACGCTTCCTGCGCCTTTTGTGTCAGTTTGCTGAAATCAGCCATGCCCGCTCCCTCCTGGTGTCGCGACTCAGACTTTATTTTCCCGTTTTTTACAGGCGGGCGAGATGCCCTTCAAGATCGTATTGAACTCGCCATCCTCGCGCAGGGACTGCAAATCATGATCACGGCTCATCCACTCGTAATCGGAATACCCCAGTTCAACGGCGCGCCGAAGGGCCTTCAGCGCGGCATCGCGTTGATTGAGCAAGGCCAGACTGCATCCCAGATTGTACCAAATCGTCATGTCGTCGGGCTCCAGTTCAGCCAGTTTCCGATCCAGAGCCAGCCCGTCCTCATACCGGCCCACGCGGGTATAGAGATCCCCCAGGGCCTCCATGACATCGATGTCCTGCGGCAGACGCCCCATCACCTTCTCAAGAAAATCCATCTCGACCAGGTCGGCGTGATCAATCTCTTTTTGCTCATCCGTCATGGCTAAACTTTATCACAAGGGAATCGTTAAGGCAAAGTGTGAACCGGGTTCGTGCCGTGTAATGCCTGATTGATAAAACGGGTGGTGCTGAATCCCTCCACCATCGGCGTGCAGACCAGACGGCCGCCCCACCCCTCGACGAGTTCGCGTTCCTGACGAACCCGCTCCGGTTCATAGGATCCGCCTTTGACATGGATCATGGGGCGCAACCGCGCGAGTTCATCAAGGGGACTGTCGCCGGAAAACGTCACCACCGCATCCACCGGCGACAAGGCCATCAAGGCCATCATTCGGAAGGCTTCAGGGAATACAGGCCGGGTGAGCCCCTTATAGCGAACCACCGACGCATCGCTATTGATCAGCGCCGTGAGCGAATCACCCATGGCCCGCGCTTCCTCCAGGAACCGCAGATGCCCCGCATGCAGGATGTCAAAACACCCGTTGACGGTTACCATCACACCTGCCTGCGTCACGGACGGAGACGGCGCCAGCCGGGGTTCATCCCACCCGATCGGCAGCCGGATCGGAGTCCTGTGCTCCTCTATCGCCTTGATGATGTCACGTGTAAAACATCCCCCGAGCGGCTCGATCTCCTCGATGCGTTCCGCCATCGCAGACAGACAGCCATGATACGGATCCTGGCCGGCGGAGGCCTTCGCGGTCACCCAGACAAACGGCGCCAATCCGGCAAAGAAATCGGCCTCACGTCCCGGCGCGACATGGGTCACGGCCGACACAGCCCGCAGTTGCGACACCATCTCCAGCCGGGTTTCCAGGGGATTCTGCGGTCGTCCGGCGGGGACATGCCCGGCCACGACCGTGTCCGGCTCAACAACAACCACCACCGGCCCGGCCAAAGCGGCGGCGCTCCTGATGGCGGCCAGATTTCCCGGCTGGAACAGATCAAATGTGCCGGCCACCAGAGTTACCGGCGTCCCCCGCGCAATAGAACGCCGCCACGCGAGAAGGGAGTCCGGGGTCCTGATTATGGACGGCCTCTTCATTCGGTTTTTTTCACCGGCGGCGGCGTGCGCCCCAGGCGCTTTAAGACCAGTTGCAGATCGGCCCATACTTCTTTTTTGGCGGGCGGATTGCGCAAGAGATAGGCAGGGTGATAGGTTGGCATGACGTCAATGCCCCCGAATTTCATCCAGGTTCCGCGCACCTTGCTGATCCCGGTGAAATCCTGAAGCAATCCCTTCACCGCCACGGCGCCGAGCGCGACAATCACCTTGGGTTGAAGCACGCCAATCTGCCGTTTGAGATAGGGAATGCAGGTATCCATTTCCTCGGGAGTCGGCTGGCGATTATCCGGCGGGCGGCATT
Organism: uncultured Verrucomicrobiota bacterium; assembly: GCA_964355415.1. Taxonomy (GTDB): domain Bacteria; phylum Verrucomicrobiota; class Kiritimatiellia; order CAIKKV01; family CAITUY01; genus JAABPW01. Next base: position 1,956 of record CAYHEL010000054.1, read on the forward strand.
TGGCGATATTGGCAATGAAGACCTCGTCGCGTTTGAACCCCATCGCCTCGATCATTTTGGTCAGCAACTGGCCGGCCCGCCCTACAAACGCAAGGCCCTGTTCGTCCTCATCGGCCCCCGGGGCCTCCCCGATAAACATGATCTCAGGGCGGGCATGCCCCTGTCCGGGCACTGTGTTCGTCCGCGTTTTATGAAGATCGCATTTCATACAGACGCTGATTTCGACGGCAATTTCGGTAAGTTTCCGGCTCACGGGATCTCCTTTGGGCGGCTCTGACTTGCGCGCGATTTCGACCTGTTGAACACCGTCGGCCTTCAGCCAGGCCAGATACTCCGCAGCCTGATGAATGACATCCGCCAATTCCTGTCGGGGATCGGGGCACACGGTCGGATTATTCCTCTTCTTCGCGCAACGAGGCCGCGCGGCGCATGTAAAGGGGGCCCAACACGATGTATCCCACGACCATCAGGATCATGAAGCACGCGGCCGGCACCGCAATCGTCTGGGGGGCGAACAAAACGCCAACCATGATCACCATGGGAATAAACAAGACGGGGTGCTTGGTCGGTTTCGGATAGCGCACATTGGATACCTGCAGACTGATGAAGGCCAGCACCCCTGTCAGAAAAATGGTGGCCACCCATCCGCTGTTCAGGGAATAGTTTTCGAACGGCTTGCTCTGACTGATAAACACCAGCATGGCGACCCAGCCGGCGCAGGCCGTGATCGGCAATCCGGTATATCCGCCCTGCCCCCGGGAGGGATCCTTAACCTTGAACCGGGCCAACCGCACCACGCCGGACAACACCACCACGGCCGTCATGGCAACCCGCCAGAAAATCCGGGACGAGTCCTGCGGGACCGATCCGGTCAGCATGACCGTGTAGATCAAAACCGCCGGGGCAATGCCAAACGCGGTCATGTCCACATAGGTATCCAATTCGGCGCCGATCTCGGTACACCCGTTCAACCGGCGGGCAATATTCCCGTCCAGTCCATCGAGAATCATCGCCAGCATAATCAATAGCGCCGCCCAGCGATGCATCTCTCCGGCCCGATCCAGCGTCTCATTCATGCTCTCGACGGTCACGAGGATGCTAAAAAAACCGCACAACATCGCCATCAAGGTTATGCTGAGCGGAATCAACTGTCGCCAGGTCAGTTCCGACTTGATCATAATGTCATTTCCTCAGGCGGGCCACAACGGTTTCACCCGCCCTGACTTTGTCACCCTTCCTCGCAATGACCTCAACATCCTCGCGGGGAAAATACATGTCCAGACGGGAACCGAACTTCATCATGCCGATTCGCTCGCCCTTCACCAATACCTGACCGGGCTCAAGCCAGTACACCACCCGGCGGGCCACGGGGCCCACAATCTGCTTGACCAAACAGGACGTCTTCTCGCCTCGTATCACGATGGAACTGTGCTGGTTCAATTCTGAGGATTTCTCCTCAAAGGTGAAATAACGCGCGCCCGGATAGTACTGGGCATGTTCCACCTTGCCGGCAATGGGAGACCGGTTGACATGAACATCCACCAGACTGAGGAAAATGCTGATGCGAACGGCCTTCGTTTTCAGAAACTCGGGTTCGTCAACATCAACCACCGACATGATCTTCCCCTCGGCCCCGGCAACAATATCAGCCGGATCCGGCGAGGCCACCCGAACGGGATCCCTGAAGAATACGAGCAAGTACCCGATCAATACAACGGTCACCATCCCGCTGAAGACGAAGGCTTTGCGCCAGGGAACACGTCCCAATCGAAGGCCTCCAGCCAAAATCGCCCCCAGCGCAACGGCCACACACAAAAACGGAATAATCTCAATTCGGAATGCCATGATTGAACCCTTTCAAAGCTTGATATAATGGCCCGAACGGTGGCCAAAAGTCAAGGTCTCCCTGAACCCGCGCCCGTTAACGACTCGATTGCCTTCACCACCGCCACCGGATCCACCACCGTATTCCGGCATGAACCCTCGGGCGTCATGTTGGGCACCGCGATAACCGGTTTCGGGAAGGCCGCTCGAATCCCCTGCACCAGTTCCTTCTCGCAGGCCACCGCCACCACGGCCTTGACCTCGGGGCGCAGGACATAAGCCAGGGCGGCCCGCCCGCCCCCCGCCACACAGGCCACCACCCCGAGATCATCCCGTATCCCCGCCAGCGCCCCCACACTGCACTGCCCGCAACGCCGACATTCATCAAGACTATGCAACACATTCTGGGGGCAGGACTGTTTGTGCAGGCAATGAGGAAGAAGCAATAGCACATCCTGGGGACGAACCCGGATCCTCCGCCACCGCACCACCCGGTTATTCAGATTGATGAACCATTTCGAGAACACCGCACACTCCCTCGCGCCCCGCTTTGGGCTTTTTTCATGACGCCGGATAGTATACTAATGCTGGGGAAATAGCCAGACACACAATAGCAAACGCGATGACCATAAAACCCAAGAAACTCATCCTGATCTCGCCCCACGGCTTTTGCGCTGGAGTCGAACGGGCCGTGCAGATCGCCGAGCGGATGCTGCGAACCTGTCCGCATCCCGTTTACTGCCTCAAGGAGATTGTGCATAATCACCAGATCATCGACGACCTGTCCGCCAAGGGAATGGTCTTTGTCCAGGACATCAATGAGGTTCCCCAGGGCGCCTCCCTGCTGTTCAGCGCCCACGGTATCCCCCCGTCGACACGCGAGAGCGCCCGCCGCCTCGGACTGAACACTGTGGATGCCACCTGCCCGTTCGTGACCAAGGTTCACCTCGAGGTCAAACAGTTCGCGAAGCGGGGTCATACGATCCTCCTGATCGGCCATCACAAGCATGATGAAATCCTCGGCGTGGCCGGCGAGGCCCCGGATCACGTGAAGGTTGTCGCCACGGAGGCCGAGGCCAGGCAGGTCGCCGTTAAAGACCCCGAAAAAGTCGCCGTGTTGACCCAGACCACCCTGAGTATCGACGAGGTGTCCCACCTCATGGCGATTCTGCGCGACCGTTTTCCGTCTCTGAAAACGCCGTCCGGTGAGGACATCTGTTACGCGACCCGCAACCGCCAGCAGGCGGTGCGCCTCTTTGCCTCGCAGGCCGATGCCGTGATTGTGCTGGGGGCGGAAACCAGTTCCAATTCCAACCGTCTGGTAGAAGTGGCCCGTGCCGGGGGTTGCCCCGCCTATCTGGCCAGTTCCATCGACAAACTGGCCACCCTGCCATTGACAACCATTGGCACTCTGGGAATCACCGCCGGCGCGTCAACCCCTGAATCGTTTGTCCGCGAGGCCATTGCTTATCTTCAGGAACAGGGATTCAAGACTGTCGAGGAGTCAGTGCTGATCAAGGAAGATGTCCACTTCTCACTGCCGAAAGAATTGAAGAGTGACCGGTAAATGTAACATTTTCATCCGAAAGGCGGTTGACGCCTATTCATATCAGTGGCAAATCCATCTAATTCCCGGCCTAACCGCTTCAATGTCTTTTCGCAGTCCAATACCAACGGGGACATTTTGCTCCACCGAAGTTCAAAGGCATAAGCATGCCGGAATACATGCCTGAAGCTCAAATATCCCCGAAGATGGTCTCGCAACTCTTCGGAAATCACGACAGGCCTGTCTGCCGTTGGCACCACCATACTGTCCAGCAACCGACTGTGCCACATCTCCCCTTGTGCCATGCCTTGGTCGAGATGGACTGCCACGCGCTTAAATAGGTTCTCAATCCCTGTGTAGAACGAATGCAGCATGGCCAGCAGGCGGTCCAGAGACTCCCTCTCAACACCGATTTCTCTCGCGAGTTCAGGCCACACGGACAAGTTTCCCTTGTTCCTTCAAATACCGGGTAAAAGGGCTGGGTTCATCAAGATCAACAAGGTCCAATGATCGACCAAGCACCTGGCAGGCACGCCCCATAGCACCGAAAAACAGGGCGGGCGGCAACCCTTCCACGGCCATATCAACGTCAGACCCTTCGCGCATGGTGCCAGTTGCCGCTGAGCCGAAAAGGTAGACCTCCTTGGCTCCGAAATGCTTGAGAACAGCAGCCGCCTGACTCACCAATTGATCCAACTCACTACTCATGTTCATGGGGCAATGTTGCCATGATCGAAGCATCTATGCAATGTTTTCCAATACCTCTCGGTAATCCAGTCAACTGGACGGGATTCCCGAGTTTCCTAGAACATTTGCCGATTTACACCCTTCAACCACAACGGTCCACCATCCCAGGAGAGTGCAATCAATTGCACTTCACAACGACTCGCAGACAACCAACGAAAGTTGTTCAGTCATGGCCCGCACTTTTCCGATATGGCGGCGGACAAGCGTGTCGAAAGGACGCAATTCGCCCGACTCAACGTACTGCCTCACCAGATGTTCGTCCGCCACGCTCTCCATTACGTCTCCTGTAACCTATTAGACAATCGGAGGGCCGACTTCTTTGAACCCACACTCTTCTCTCCGAAGAAACCACTGACGATCTCGTCATCATGGTCCATATATGCAAGTCATTTATGGAATATTGCCCACTGCGTTGGTTGAACCTGCCTCATCCGGTTTTGACGCAAAGTTGCGTCATTTCCCAGCGACAACTTGTTTGCAATGCGCTCAACAGGGCAAAATAGACCAAATCAACCCCACCGTGGCAAGACCCGTCCGCCAACGGCCAGGATCCCAAGAACCGCCGCACGGTCTGGAACATCAACACGAACGGTTTCCACGGCGCGCATTTCGCCGTCTTCCCGCCGGAGCTTGTGCGCATGTGTCTGCTCGCCGGCTCAAAGCCGGGCACTGCGGTGCTCGACCCGTTCTTCGGGTCCGGAACCGTCGGTCTGGTCAGCCGCGAGTATGGCCGCGAGTGTGTGGGGATTGAACTCAACCCGGAGTATGTGAAGATCGCCCTCGACCGTCTCGGCAAGGCGGGCCCGGCACTGTAGCGGAACGCCCGGCCGTTCTCAATCAACTTCGCCAGCCCGGTCTACATCGGCATCCGGATTTCCACTGGCACGAACCCCGGAAAACCCGATCTGAAGCGCTTCAGATTCGTGATTCCGCTTCTTCCCCCTCTTTCCATCGAAGTCGCATTTTCTTTTTTTTCCACTCAGTGACACATCGGCAAACCTGGTCGCCAGTCGTCGGCGGCGAACGCCGACACTTCAAATAGCCAATGCTCAACAGGTTTAGCAAGAGGTTGTCACCGTCTCCGGCGATTGCCTGGCGATGCCCTGACGGAACGGCCCGATGCGGAGCGACGGTGGCCGACGGCGGTACGCCGACGACGGCGACCGGTATTGCCTTCCCTTGGCGCCGAACAGGGGCAGGATTGAGGCCGGGACACCCAATCTAAATAGATTGCTTCAACATATTCAATGGGTATGTTTCGGTATTGTGTTGCATATTTTACGGGGTAGATGATCATCTGAAGTCGAAAAGAGGTGATGAATGAAAAGGTTGGCAGATCGACCCCCACCGCCCGGCCCGGCAGGTGAGGGAGGCGATTGACCTCCTGGTCAAGGCCGGTCTCCTTTATCGAGTGACGCATTCCGATGCCTCTGGAATGCCGTTGAATGCCCTGATCAATCCCAAGTTCTTCAAACTCTATTTTCTCAATGTCGGGCTTCTGAATTTTCTCTGTGGCACCAAGTATATTGCCCCCGAAGCGATCAGGGCCATGGATTTCATCAACAAGGGCAACGTGGCGGAGCAATTTGTCGCCCAACACCTGTTCTTCGCCGGTCGCGTGAATTGTGCGCCGGAGTTGTTCTACTGGCTGGGCAAAAGCCTAGAATCAGACTCGGATCGTGATATCCCACTTTGATGCATTGCGATGGGGTGTAGGCTCAAATGACAATTCTTTCCATTCCGCCATCACATCCCGTCCGAGCAAACCCATGGACATGTTCAAGGATGTTACAAAGGTAGCCTTGGTCAAGGCGGATGACCAAGCGGACACAAAAGCGTTCTTGGAAGATTTGACGGGATCAATCATAACAAGTCTCACGCTGTGAATGTAAGTTTGATCGCCCCCTTCAGTAGATGAATGTCTGATTAGGGCTTGGTTTCTGAAAGACTGCTGTCAGGCGCCCCTTAGCACCATATTTCTTAATGGCGGATGACATCTTGCGAACATTCTTTCCGGATGCGACTACTTCAAATGTATCTGTCGTCATCACAACCGGCGACCGGGGATGTTTGTTCATCGCCGCATGAACGTGCTTGATCAGATTTTCGTAGTAAGTCATAAGCGTTTCCTTTGTGACACAATCAGTATACGAAATATATGGAGAAAACAGGGGACAGGATATTTGCTTCTCCGTCACTTTCCGCGGAAGATTGCCTTGACCACCTGTACGGCCTGTTTGGGACGGCGGTATTCATCAAGACTTCCTTTGTTGTTGAAGGTGCGTGGCCGACCCAGGGCCAGGGCGCTGGAGTAGGTTCGGCAGTCAGAGAATTGCCAGATGGCGACCCCGGCGATGCCGTCGTTCGCCATCACCTCCTGGCAGACCGTCTGCAGGTATTCTGCCTGGTATTCCTCGCTGTAATGGGCGTGTAGTTGGTCTCGCCAACCGTACAAGGCAGCGGCGCCGATCTCGGAAATGATGAAGGGTTTGTCGCCTTGCCCCATCTCCCCCAGGATCTTCTGGCAATGGTGGATGAAGGGCACGATTTCTTCCAGGGGGCGCACCTGTTCCCGGTCGATCGCGTACCAGCCAGGATACATATTGAGGGCAATGAGATCAGCAAGATCCAGATGTTGGTCTTTCCCTCCGTCAAAAATGCGGTTACTCGCATAGGTGACGGGACGACTGCGATCCAACTGACGTACCGCCGCAAAACACCCCTCATAAATAGGACGGGTTTCGGCCAGATGACTGCCACCCTCGTTCAGAAAACCCCATATAATGACGGAGGGATGGTTGTAACTGTTGGCGACCATGCGTGCGGTCTGATCGACATGGCCCTCGGCAAACCCAGGCGCGGTCCACTGTTGTTCTTTGTAGCCCCACCCCAGGGCCTCTTCCCAGACCAGGAACCCCATCTCGTCGCACAGATCCAGGAAACGCTGATCCTGCGGGTAGTGCGAACCACGGATGAAGTTGCACCCCATATCCCGGAGGATTTGCAGGTCTTGAAGCATCTGCATCACAGGCAAAGCCGGGCCGAATTGAGCATGCGCTTCGTGGCGGCAATACCCCTTGAGTTTGAGCGCCTGGCCATTGAGCAATATCTGTTTTCCCTGAATGGCCACGGTTCTGAGCCCAAATCGTTCGGTAATCGCATCCGATCCCAGGCCGACTCTTACCGTGTGTAAATGGGGATGTTCGGGTGACCAAAGTTGGGGATTGGGGACAGTCACCTCACAACACACACCGGCATCCTGCACCTCAAGATTATTGAGAGTCATTTCGGCCTGATCATCGCAGGCCACACTCAGATCACAGCGCCGGGGAAGACGGCCACGTAGCAAGACCTGAAGACGGATACGTCCTGCCTTGGCATCCAGAATCTGAACCCTGACCCGATCCAGAAAACAGGGCTCTGCCGTTTCGCTCCACACCACATCGCGATAGATACCGCCATACCCATAAAAATCATACCAAATCTCAATCAGGGGTTGTCGAATCCGGTCATAGCGGTTATCAACCGCGACGACCACAGTACGCCGGGCGTTGGGTGATACGGGGACTTCGACTGTGAACCCACTGTAGGGAAGATCACAGCGACCGACTAACTGCCCATCGACGAAGACTCGAGTATTGAATCCGCATGCGCCAAAGCGCAAAACCGCATGGCTGCCGGGAGAACTCGTGACCTCTGTTCGATAACAGGCCACCCCTCGCTTCCCGGCATAGGTCGGCGTGGCGTCAAAAACGCCCGGAACCGCAAGATGATCGGGGAACGAAATTTCCGCAACATTCAGGGCATCCAGATCGACCGCCCCAAGAAAGGCAAAGTCCCAGATACCGGACAGATCGTGAACCAGACGAGTCGGGAAATGGGGATAGGGCAGCATGGGAACTCCTTTGGGGTATCTTTGTATTTAATGGGAAGGTTGGCAGTTTAATCATCAATGTCCGACAACGACTTCGACCTTGATCTTTCCCTTGGCCATGATGGGTAGGGGTTGGGCGGGATCGTGGAGTTTATTATTGATCGAGACACTCTTGAGACCGGTTCCGGTTCCGCTGCGACGGTACTTCAGTTCATAGCGACACCCCCGGTAGATGCGAACCAGGGTGGCCTCGTTCCAGGTTGATGGCCAGCAGGGATTGACGACCAGACCCTTGTAGGTGCGCCTCAGGCCAAAGACGTATTCGATGAGGGCAAAATGCAGCCACGCGCCAGAACCCGTGCTCCAACCGAATTGGGCCTTGCCGGGATCGTTGCGATGGGTTGGACCCCCATAGGCATTGGCAATCTGGAAGGCGATGACCGAGGCCGAGGGATTTTCGGGGTTGAAGGGCATAATCGTCTTCAGGATATCCATCGCCTCATCGGCATGGCCTTGCATCAGCAGACCCGTGGCCAAAAACGCGTTGGTGTGCGTATACACACTGCCGTTTTCTGAACAGCCGGGTTCCAGGCAGGTGATGCGGCCAATGGTATCAACCTTCCGGGTGAAGGCCGGACTCAACATGGAATAACCAAAGGGCGTGGCCAGATGCGTCTTGATGGCGGCCAGCATCTTGGTCAGGCGATCCTGGGGGATGGTTCGCGAGATCAGCGACCAAGCCTGGGGTTCAATGAAAATTCGACC
>CAYHEL010000055.1:0-10700 GCA_964355415.1 uncultured Verrucomicrobiota bacterium
GGCCGTCGCCTCGGCCACCTTCCCGGCGAGATCCTCGCCATCGGAGACCAGGACAATGGCCTTATGGGATCCCTCATCGCCCTGGAAATTCTGCAGGGTCTCGAGGATGGCATCCCCAATGTCTGTTTCCCCCGCAGGGGCCGAGTCCACATCCGCACCTTTCAGCGCCTGGGAAAGAAAACCGTAGTCAGTCGTCAGGGGGCAAAGCAATATCGGTTTGCCCCGGAATGCGAGAAGGCCAACGCGGTCGCCCCGGAGTTGTTTCACGAGATCCTGCAGGTCGACCTTGGCGCGGCCCAGGCGGCTGGGATGGACATCCTTCGCCAGCATGGAGCGCGAGACATCCAGAACAATCATCAGGTCGCGGCCCCGTTGATAGACCGTCTCGTCCTTCATTCCCCACTGGGGCCGTGCCGCGGCAATCAACGCCAGCGCCAGTCCCGTCAGGAGCAATCCCAACTGCCAGAGTCGGCGGGTCGGCGCCGGCGCCGGGGCAAGCCGCGCCGCCATCTGAGGTGACACGAACGAACGGCTACGGGTCTGCCGGGCGGCCAGAACATGCCAGGCCAGACCGATGACGGGGATCACCCAGAGAAGGAATAAGACCCAGGGATATTGAAATTGGAGATTCATGGATTTTAGATGCTAGATTAAAGATTTCAAATAATCTGTTTTCCCAGCCAGGTGTTGATGATCGAGCCGCAGGCAAGAAGGAGAAGACCCGGGAATAGATAATACAGAAAGTGCTCGTCATATTTATTGAAAAGTTCGGTGTTGATAGTGGTCTTCTCGAGTTTGCTGATGGCGTCCATCGTCTGGGCCAGGCCCTTGGCATCGGTAACATTAAAATACTTGCCCCCGGTTGTGGTGGCCAGACTCTGCAGGAGTTCCTCATCCAGGCGGACTTCCGCATACCCAATGGTTTGGCGCCCGAACATGTCCCGGGCCAGGAATGGCGCCCGGCCGGTTGTGCCAACCCCGATTGTATAGACCTTGACGCCCAGGGTCTTGGCGGCTTTGGCCGCCTCCTCCGGTTTGATAATCCCGGTGTTGGATTCGCCGTCGGACAATAGCACCATGATTCGGGATTTGACATCCGAGTTCTCCAGACGGTTACAGCCTGTGGCCAGGGCATCGCCAATGGCCGTGAGCATCTCCTCCTGATTCATCAATTGGCCGTCCTTGCTGAATTGTTGCCGGGGGGGTTCAACGCCCTTCAGACTGTGGAGCAGGGCGTCGTGATCCAGGGTAAGCGGAGCGCGGCTGGATGCATACCCGCCGAAGGTGATCAGGCCGATCAGATCGCCGGGCCGCTGTTTGATGAACTCCGAGAACGTGTCCTTCACCACATCAAGGCGGGTTCGCTGTTTATCGCGGGTGGAAAAATCAAGCGCCTGCATGGATCCCGAACAATCCACCACCATCTGAATGGCGATGGCGTCGGACTTGCGGATCGTGCGGGAGAAGATCGACTGGGGACGGGCCAGGGCGATGATGAGCAGCGCCGCCCCGAGAAGATAGAGGATGGGCGCGACGGGCCGGATTCGGGTGCGCCAGGTCGCCCGGTTGGCGGGGAGTCGGTGAAAAGGCGAAAAGAGAAGAGCCTGCTTGACCCGCCGGCGATAGACAAACCACACCGCCACAGCGAGGGGGAGGAAGAGGAGCAGATAAAATGGACTTCCCAAGGACATGGTCAGATTTGAGATATGAGATTTCAGATTTCAGATTTCAGATTTGAGATGTTAGACTGGGACTCGTCTGTTTCGATATAGGTTTTCGCGGTGGCAATGGCGCCATCAACAGAGGGTTGGGAGGGATGCATCCCCGCGTATTTCACCAAGTCGGCGGCTTGCATGAACTCCCTGAGCCGTTTCACCACGTCACGTGAGAAACGCGGATCCTGACTGACGATTACCAGGAACTCCTCGGTGGTCTGTTCGGGAGCCCGGATGGCATGGGCACGTTCGATGTACATCCGAACAATCATCGTCAGTTCAAAATAGAACTCCTTTACGCGATCATGGCCGATCAGATCCTTTGCCATCAGTTCCGCGAGTTCAAACAAAGCGCGTTCGCGGGGCGACATCCTGCGAAGCTGCACCGCGCGCCGGACTTTCCTGAACAGACGCCACGAGCCATAAGCAAGCGCGGCAAGGCCCAATAGCGCCAACGTGTAACCAATGAAACCCTTCAGCCCGGGATAGATCCACACGGCGCCATGTGCCTCCGATATGGATTTGCCCGGATCACCCGGCATCAGGGGCTCTGAGGCCAGCACGACGGGTTTGGTGGGAAACCATTGATCCAGTCCTGTCCCGGGCTGCTTCCAGGTAACCGCCATCGGGGCGATCCGGTACTCGGGGGAGATCCGAGGGGTCAGTCGGACGTTTCTTTCACGAATGGATTTGCCGTTTCGCACAACGGGGTGGCCGTCATAACTCCCGGCTACGACAAAGCCTTTCACGCGGTTTTCGAGCGGGGGAAGTTTGACGTTAACATTCGTTGGCGAGTTGATCCGGATGGTCAGGAGGATGTCGCGGTCGAGTCGTACCACGGGTGGATCGAAGGTGAACGTAACGGCGACCGCTCCCTGGGAGGTTTCCTCAACCCGGGGCTTGGAGGCGGTCGCATCCGTGGAGCCGGCCTGGGCGGCCAGCACGAGTGTGGCGGCCAGAAGCACAAGGCGAGGGAGTGTGGATTCACGCTTCATCATCATCCCCGCGCGGAGCGAACCTGGCGTTGACGGAACAGTTTGTGGACGTCCTCAATAAACGGACGTTCGGTGGAAAGGCGAAGGGCGTCGATCCTGTGTTTTCTGAACAGTCTGTTCAGGGCCTCCGATTCCTGCAGGGCATTTTCGCGGAAGGCGTTCCGGAGGGAAGGCGACGAGGTGTCGAGATACTCGATATCGCCGGTTTCCGGATCCTGGATTTCAACGACGCCGACGTTTGGGAACTCCCATTCGCGCGGATCCGACAGGTGGCAGCAGATGATGTCATGCCGGCGTCCTGTCACCCGCAGTTCACGCTCGAAACCGGTGTCCATGAAGTCGGAGATGATGAACACGACGGCGCGTCGTTTTTGAATCTGATTCAGGAACCGGAGCGCCCCGGCGAGATTGGTGCCGCGCCGGGTTTCCTCGGTTGCGAGGACCTCGCGAACGAGCCGCATGGCGGCGGTGCGACCCTTGCGCGGAGGAATGGATTTCTCAATCCGGTCGCTGAACAGGATCAGTCCGATTTTGTCCTGGTTCTTGATGGCCGAGAGGGCCAGCAGGCAGGTGATTTCGGCGGCGAGTTCGGCCTTGGATCGTTGGCCCGACCCGAACGATTGCGAGCCCGAAACGTCGACCAGGAAAAGGATGGTGAGTTCGCGCTCCTCGCAGAAACGCTTCACAAACGGAACGCCCATACGGGCCGTCACATTCCAGTCGATGGAGCGGATGTCGTCGCCTGGCACATATTCCCGGACCTCCTCAAATTCGATGCCATGCCCCTTGAAGACGGAATGATATTCACCCGACAGGTGTTCATCCACGAGGCGGTTGGTGACCACGCGGATCTTCCCAACCTGCTTCATCAGTTCTTTGACGTTGAGGGGCATGATAGAGTATTGAGTCGCTGGTTGCTAAGTTGTTGAGTTGTTAAGATTGCCAAGGGGTCAATAACTTAACAACTCAGGAACCGGCAACTTAACAACATCGAGTTCATTCTCACGGAACCGGGATTTCGCTCAGGATCTTCAGGATGATATCCTCGCTCTTCAGGTTTTCAGCCTCGGCTTCATAGGTCAGGATCAGGCGGTGCCGCAACACATCGTAGGCGATTTCCTTGATGTCCTGCGGCGTGGCGTAGGCGCGGCCATGGAGCAGGGCGTTGGCCCGTGCGGCGATGTTCATGAACAGGCTGGCGCGCGGAGACCCGCCGTACTGGATGTGATGGCCGATGTCCAACTTGTAATCCGCCGGTTTACGGGTCGCAAAAACAATATCCAGAATGTAATCGGCCACCTTTTCGTCGCAGTAAACCTGATCCAGAATCCGGCGCATGTTCAGTATCTGTTCGGACGACATGACAGGATTGACCGTGATGTCGGTTCTGCGGCTGAACCGGTTCATGATGCGTCGCTCGTCGTCTTTGGAGGGATAATCGACCCGGTATTTCAGCATGAACCGGTCAATCTGGGCCTCGGGCAGGGGGTAGGTGCCTTCCTGTTCAAGGGGGTTTTGAGTGGCCATCACCATAAAGGGCTCGGGAAGGGGGTAGGTTTTGTCGCCGATGGTAACCTGGTGTTCCTGCATGGCCTCCAGAAGGGCGGACTGAACCTTGGCCGGAGCGCGGTTGATTTCGTCGGCCAGGAGAAGATTCGTGAAAATCGGGCCCAAACGCGGGGTAAAGGTGCCCTCGCGGGGATTAAAGATCATGGTTCCGATGACGTCCGCAGGCAGCAGATCCGGCGTGAAACTGATACGCTGGAACTTGAGGCCGAGCGCCTGGGCCATGGTCTTGACGGCGGTGGTCTTGGCCAACCCCGGCACCCCCTCGAGAAGAATATGGCCGTTGGAAATCAGGGCGATCAGCATGCGGTCCAGAAGGCGTTCCTGTCCGACCAGAACCTTGTTCACTTCCTGTCTCACGGCATCAATGATGGCGGTCTGTTCCTTAATGACGTTGGCGGTCTGTGTGATGTCTGTGCTCATGGATTGATTCCTTTTTCAAGCTTCGTATCCCCGGGTTTCGGTTTGTCCTGCATCAGGGCATTCCGCTCCGGACTGAGGGCCGAGGCGCACTCCTGGGAGATCAGGTAAATCCACGGACTGAGTTTCTCGTGGAGCGTTTTGGCGGCGGACGCGGTCTTTGCCTGTTCTTCCGCCTGGGCCTTGACGACCGCTTCCTGATTCGTGCCGGAGACAGGCGACTGGACAGGCGCCTCGAAGGCGACTGAGACGGTGGCGTACCGCTTGGTCTCGCCGACGGGAGATTTTCCGATACGAATCGTCACGCTTTCACCTTTCCGGGTTTGGATCTGGCAGACAACCGGTTTATCCAGTCCGGTTGTCTCAGGCGCTGATTTCGGATCGGCGATGTCGTCGTAACGAAGGAGACCCAGGGTGGATCCAATCTGATTGAGTTTTGCCTGATCCACTATTTTGTCGGCGGGAATGGCGCCCTGAAGGGTGAATTCCCCGTTGGGGTTGGCGCGTTCCGCCTTGATGCTGTCCTGCGAAGGATGGGTGATTTGAACGGACAGGATGTCGGTGAGGTTGAGGAACTCCGGATCCAGCCAATTCTGCAGGGGGGGCGCGAGATTCTGGAGGGTCTCGCCGGTCAGCCAAACCTGCCCCTTCTCGTTCATGACATACCGGCCATCCGGATATCCACCGCCCATTGCCGCATCGTCGGTCTGTCCGGGGCGGGAGCGGGTCTTGCCGAGATGGAGCAGGGCGAGCGATTTGTTGCCTGTGCCCTGAATAGTGACCTGGGTGGCGCACTGATCCTGATTGGTGGAACCCTTGTCGGCGGCGGTGAGCAACTGAAGTTGGGCGCGCTCGGCGGGGGTTGTCCGGATGAAATGCAGGGCCTTGAGGTCGGCCAGGGAGTTCAGCGCCTCGCGGATGGTTCCGAAATCGGCTGGATAATTCCACTTCGCTGGCACCCGCCAGATTCCGTCAACCCGGGTGACCGTGACCGTCGAGGAGGCGGATTGGATGGCCAGGGATGTGACGTCGTTAATCCGGTCTTTGAGAGCCGGAAGAATTTTCCCCCCAAGGCCGGCGGCCGAGGTGTGCTGTGATTCGTTCCGGGTACTCCAGACCGCGAGACCGGCCAGCGCGGCGGCGACGCCGGTAAGAATGACGAGTTGTTTGCCTTTCATGATGTCTCCTGTTGATGATGGATGATGAACGTCAGTGGGTTATTTCCCGGGTCTCCGGACCAAAGCGAAAACAATGCCTGCCAGGGCGACAAGCGCGGGGACGAGCAGGATGTTGATGACCTTGATCGCCATTCCCAGCGCCTCGATGTCTTCCCGGAGATTGCGGCGAACCTGCTTGAGTTCCTGTTTGTACTTGAGTACTTCCGCGCGGATTCCCTCGAGTTCACGGTTTTGTTCCGGACTCAGGATGAACCGCTGTTTGTCATCCTTCTGGCGCCCCAGTTCCTCAATCCGGCGCTGGGAGGCCTGGAGTTTTTCCTCGAGCGCCTGCTCCTGTTCCATCCATCGGGACTGGGCTTCCGCCTGGAGGGCAAGAACGCGGGTGAAGGGGCGGTTGAACGCGCCACGGCACCGGACGCCGATGAGGTCGGCGCTACCGGCCATCTGCTCAACCATATTGGCAAACAGGTTGATGTTGTCGTTGATCGGCTGGTAGCCCCGGTATCCCAGCAGATTCAATTCCTGCACGCAGAAATCGTTAACCAGCAGATCGACGTCCGCGACCAGGATGACGTTGCCGTTCCCCCGGCTTTCCTTGAGAGACGAGGTGTCGGCGGTCTTGACGGCATTGGTGGCGCCGGGTTCGGCGGGCGCGCCCTCCGGGAAGGCGGTCTTGAATTTACCCTGCAACCGGATGGCCAGGTTATAGCTCTTGGACGGACTCTTCAGTTGGCGGCGGAAGGCGTTCGGATCGAACTGCAACATCATGGCGTCGGCAAGCACGCTTTTCGGGGAAGATGCGATGAGGGGCGTCAGTTTAAGTCCCGGGGCGGCATCGCCGGTGAAGGCGCCGGCCATGACCATCAGGAGTGAATTGACGGGCGCGGTGAGGACGTCGTCCTTCGTCAGGTTATCCTTGCGAAAACTCAGATAGAGCGGGCTTTGTTCAACCCCATTGTCGCGACCGCGAATCGGCGTGGAGGCGCCGATATCCGCCACGACCTTTCCGGACTCAAATTTTACGCCCCATGCATCAAAGAGTTTGCCCAGGGTGGAAGCGCGCGAGACGCCCATTCCCCCGTAGGGATCCATATTGGACACAGCGTCCTGGTCGGCGACACAGAAGGGATCCACAAAAGCCAGGAGTCGTCCGCCCCGGAGCACAAATTGATCGATCGCAAAGAGGGAGTTGTCGGACAGGGATTTGGGATGAACCACGATCAGGGTGTCCACATCCGGGTCAATCTCCACGGCGGTGGGGGCGATGGGGCGCACGCCATAGTCCTGGGAGAGATCCTTGAAGGCGGCCCAGGCGGGCGCCGGTTTCTGCCGTTGCATGGGCATATAGGGAGATGGTTTGGAACCCAGTACGGGCAACGGACTCATGACGCCCACAATCGGCTTCTTTGTGGTTGTGACCCGGTGAATCAGGCGGGTGATGTTATACTCCAGTAACTCGCCGGTGCGCGGGTCAATCAGGGGAATGGTCTCCTGCCGGTCGCCGGATCGCGCCACGAGGCCGATGAAGAGGGTCGGGCCGGCGGGCGGGAGAGTCTGGCCTTCCACTCCATAACGCTGGGCCAGATCTTCGGCATCGGAATCGGGTTTCGGATCATATTTTTCAATGTGTATCCGGCCGTCAGCAGCAACTTCATATTCCCGGAGAAGGTCCTCGACCTGTTGGGCGAAGGTCTTCAGCGGGGCGGGAACCTCGGGGGCGCTGCTGTTGAAGAAGAACATCAGCGTCACGTCCGAGTCCATCTTTTTGAGGATTTGCCGGGTACCATCCGAGAGGGTGTACAATTTTTCGGCAGTCAAATCCTTTCTCAGCCTGAACTGGCTGAGGATGACATTGGCGGCCACGAGGATGGCGAGAACCATGATCAGGCCCAGGGCGCCACCGGTCAGTTTCCAGAATCGGGATTGTCTTGCTTCCATGTTGAGTCTCTCCTGCTTTTCAGATTTCAAATTTCAGATATCAGATTAGTCGGTCACGCGGCCTTCCTGCTGTCCAGGACCAGGTGAGTCGCGAAGACCATGAAAATAATGAGGCTGGCGTAGTAGGCCAGGTCGCGCAGGGATATCACCCCGCGCTGGATGGACTCGTAATGCGGCATGAAACTGAAGGAAGCCACGCCCTGCACCAGCCACTCAAGATGGCCGTGATCCTGCGCCACGCGGATCAGAAAATCCGTGACAGGCGGCCATCCTGCCAGCAGGAGGAACAGGCAGATGACAACCGAGATCACAAAACTGATGACCTGGTTGCGCGTCATAGCCGACGTGAGGATCCCGACGGAGAGGTAGGCGCCCGCCAACAGGAAGCTTCCGAAGTAACCCGCCAGCGCCACGCCGACGTCCGGCTCGCCGAGATACAGGGTGGTCAGGAGCACCGGGAAGGTCAGGACCAGGGCGATTGTCAGGAAGGCCCAAGCCGCCAAAAATTTTCCCAGAATGGCCTGGGACACCGTAATCGGCATGGTCAGAAGAAGTTCGATCGTTCCGGCCCGGCGTTCCTCGGACCACAGTCTCATCGCGGCGGCGGGTACGAGGATCAGGTAAACCCAGGGATGCCAGAAGAAAAATGCGCGCAGATCGGCCTGCCCGTTTTCGTAAAACCGCCCCACGGCGAAGGTCAGGAACGCCGTCAGCATCAGGAAGACGACGAGAAAGACGTAGGCGACGGGGGATTCGAAATAGGATATTAATTCGCGTTTGAAAATGGCTTTTGTGTTTCGTGTGAAGTCCATGGTGTTCTTGTTCCTTCCGGGTGATGATGACGATGAGGTCAGGTTGACGTGTGGAGTGTTTCCTCCCCGAGGGTGAGATCGCGGAAGACATCCTCAAGTCGGCCGCTGGGATTGCGGCTTTTCAGTTCGGCGGGAGTTCCGTTGGCGACGATTTTGCCGCTGGATATGATGATGGCGCGAGTACAGAGGGCCTCCACTTCCTCGAGAATGTGAGTGGAGACAACAATGACCTTCCGCTCCGCCATATTTCGGATCATGCTGCGAACCACCTGTTTTTGATTCGGATCGAGTCCGTCGGTCGGCTCATCCATGATCAGGATCGGCGGGTCATGCAGGATGGCCTGGGCAAAGCAGGTGCGCTGTTTGTACCCTTTTGACAGGGTGCCGATGGTCTGGTTTCTGACCGACTCAAGGCGGGCGTTCTCAATGGCGGCATCCGCGCGGCGGGCGCGTTCGGCGCCGGAATAACCGCGAATCTCGGCGGCAAAGCGAAGAAAATTCACAACCGTCATTTCGCCATAGACGGGCGCGTTCTCGGGCAGGTATCCGATTTCCTTCTTGGCGGCGATGGGGTCGGCGACCACATCATGTCCATTGACCACTGCCGTTCCCGAGGTGGGCGGAAGAAACCCCGTGATCATGCGCATGGTGGTTGATTTTCCGGCGCCATTGGGCCCCAAAAATCCGAGCACTTCACCTCGATTCACCGTAAACGAGACCCCCCTGACAGCATGAAGGGCTCCGAACCGTTTGTGCAGGTCCTTTATTTCGAGCATATCGTTTTCCTTTCCATAAAATAAATCCTGTGTCTCTTCCTTATTGAATGGGAATGGGGCGCGTCGGCGAGTTGGTTTGGGACGACTTGGGGACGATGATGTGCAGGGAATCATCGGCATAGGTCGCCTTGATGGTTTCCGGGTTGTCCGTGGCGCCGGGGAGCCGAAGATGGCGTTCGAATCGGCTGGTCTGGGAGGAGTGTTGAACCGTGGCGCCATCGCGGTTGACGGCGGAATGTCGGAGATTCTGCTCAACCACGAGCGCAAGAATCGAGTGCTCCATCTGGATGTGGATGTCGGACTTGTCAACACCGGGGAGTTGAACGGTGATTTCGTAGGCTTCGCCGGTGTCGCGCACGCTGAATCCCGGTGTGATTTCCAGACGGGTCCAGCCCTCGTCAAACCGGGTTCGCCGCAGATCCCGGGTGTTCAGGGCTCCCGCAAACAGGGCGTCGATCTGGCGCTGCATGTGGCGCATCGGGGCGAACGGATTGACCGGAGAAGGATCCGCGCTGCCGTCGGAGGCCCCGGGGGAGGGCGCGGCGGCAGGCGGATGGGAGGAGAAAGCCGAAAAGGCCTGATTGAACATCTGGTTGATCTGGGCATGCATGGAAGCAATCTCATCATCCGGGTTCCAGGTAATTTCCGAGGGGGACGACTTGACCACGGGTGAACCGGGGCGCGCCAGATGCCGCTGAAGCAACAGTCCGGCCTGGAAGAGGGCCACGAGGCAAAGCAGGACGACGACAACGGTCAACAATCGTCGCGTTCCTGGTTTGGGCGTGTCTTCACTCATGGGTATTCTTCCCTAGCAAAGGACATGCCAACTGGCGGCAAACCGGATGACTGATGCAAAAACGCCTAATATGAACCCCAAAAGAACGCCATCTGTGCGCAAGGGTTAGGGAATGAGTGGACAAATTGTCCGGAAGACGGACAGACTGTCATGGTGAAATATCGTATCCACCCTTTATTTCATCCCGAACATGTCTTCCTTCAGATCCAGATAATAGAGGTAGTCCTCGGGTTTGACGTTCGGGGGGCATCGGTGGTCGCAGAAGGGGATGTATCCGCCGCGCTCGACGAGCGGAACCAGCGTTTTCATATAGGCCTTGATCGCTTCCGGACCCTTTGCCATCTCAATTTTGTCGAATCCGCCCATGATACGCAGATCCTTGCCATACTCATTGAGCAATTCAGCGGGATGGGCGCACCCATTCACCTCGAACGGGAAGAGACAGTTGACACCCCCTTCCATCATCAAGGGGAGGATGGGCCGCACATCACCGTCACAGTCAAT
>CAYHEL010000056.1:0-10537 GCA_964355415.1 uncultured Verrucomicrobiota bacterium
ACGGCTGTAGGGAAAGACGTGAAGATTGCTGAAGGGGAGATCCCGAATGAGTTGCACGGTGTTCGCGAAAGCGCGGTCATCCTCGCCGGGAAAGCCGACAATGATGTCTGTCCCCAGTCCGACAAGCGGCATGGCGGCGATGGCCTGTTCCACGGTGCGGCGATAGGTGGCGGAGTCATAGCGGCGCCCCATGGCCGCCAGAATACCGTCATCCCCGCTTTGCAGCGGGATGTGCAAAAAATGGCAGAGTTTGGATGAACGGGCCATTTGCATCATGATCGACTCTTCGGTCGTGGTGAGTTCGATCGAACTCAGCCGAATCCGCTCGACGCCTGGGATGATTTCGATCAGAGCGATCAAGTCGGCGAGACTATGGAAAGGATGCCCGTAACGACCCAAATTGGCGCCGGTAAGAACGATTTCCCTGAAACCGGCTTCTGCAAGACGCCGGGCCTCGTCAATGATGTCGAGGACAGGCCGACTCTGTGGAGTCCCCCGCGCGGTTGGGACAATGCAATAGGCGCAACCAAAATCACAGCCGTCCTGAACCTTGAGCAACGCCCGTTGGGTGTCGAACCGGGGTAGGGAGTTCGATTGAATGGTTTGGGCGCCGGGTGCGGGGAATTGTTCGGGATGCAGGCGATGAAGCAGTTCAGGAATGGCATACTTGGCGCTCTGCCCGAGGGTGAGATCAATGGAAACATCGCCACGGATCGTTTCACCGAGCGTCTCCGCCGGACAGCCGGCGAGAATGACAAGCGTGTCGGATCGGATCCGTTTGGCCTGACGGGCAGCGTACAGACTGCTATGCTCGGCTTTTCCGGTAATGGCGCACCCATGGATCACGGCGACATCGCTCGGAGTCCCGAAAGGAACCGTCAGGTACCCTGCGGAATCGAAGCGGGCCGCCATAGTCGCCGTTTCGGCCTGATTGAGCCGGCAACCGATGGTCTTGAAGGACACGGTTGGACGCATGTTAGCCCATCACGGCGCCTGTTCCGGCGCTGGTGACGAGTTGGGCGTACCGTTTGAGGTAACCGGTGACCACTTTCGGCGAGAACGGTTTGCTTTCGGCGCGTCGTCGGTTGAGTTCTTCTTCCGGCACCACAACTTCAAGGGTGTGACCGGGAATGTCGATGTTGATGATGTCGCCGACTTTGATCAGGCCGATGGTCCCTCCAGCCGCCGCCTCGGGAGAGACGTGCCCGATGCAGGCGCCGCGTGTTCCGCCGGAGAAACGTCCGTCCGTGACCAGCGCCACGCTTTCGCCGAGTCCGGCACCCATGATGTACGAGGTCGGCGCCAGCATCTCCTGCATGCCAGGTCCGCCGCGCGGGCCTTCATACCGGATGATGACGCAATCACCCGCCTTGACCTTGTTCTGGAGAATACCCTCGCAGGCCTCTTCCTGGGACTCGAAAATCACCGCAGGACCCTTGAATTTCAGCATATTCGCTGTAACGCCGGCTTTTTTCACCACCGCACCGCCTTCCGCGAGATTACCCCAGAGAATGGTCAAGCCGCCGTCGGCGGAATAGGCATTTTCAACTGACCGAATAACCTGTGAATCGCGGACTTCAGACCGGGAGACGTTTTGCCAGAGTGTTTTTCCGGTAACGGTCGGGGCATCACGATGAATAAGGCCGCGGATTCCGCTGATCGTCTTGATGATGGCGCTGATGCCTCCCGCACGATCCACGTCTTCCATGTGGTAGGACGACGAAGGCGATACCTTGCAGATATTGGGGCATTTCTGGGAGATCTGATTGATGCGGTTGAGGTCGTACTTGACGCCCGCCTCATGGGCTATGGCCAGCGCGTGGAGAACGGTGTTTGAACTCCCGCCCATGGCCATATCGGTGACGAAGGCATTGTCGAGAGAGTGTTCGGTCACAATGTCGCGGGGGAGCGGGCCGCCCGCTTTGGCCATTTCCACCACACGACGCGCCGCCATTCGAAAGAGGCGTTTCCGACGCGGGTCAGTGGCCAGAATGCTCCCATTGCCGGGCAGGGCGATCCCGATGGCTTCGCACAGACAGTTCATGGAGTTGGCCGTGAACATGCCGGAGCAGGATCCACAACTCGGGCAGGCCTTTTCCTCCAGGTTCAGAAGTCCCTGATCGTCTATCTTACCCCGCTTATGAGCGGAAACCCCTTCGAAAACACTGATTAAATCGACCGTTTTACCATCGGCCAGATGGCCTGCGGCCATTGGGCCACCGCTGACCATGAGGGTGGGGATATTGGCTCTGAGCGCCCCCATGAGCATGCCGGGAACGATCTTGTCGCAGTTGGGGATGCAGATCAGGGCGTCAAAGCAGTGAGCCTTGACCATGGTTTCCACACTGTCCGCAATAATTTCCCGACTGGGCAGGGAGTATTTCATCCCGGCATGACCCATGGCAATGCCATCGCAGACGCCGATGGTGTTGAATTCAAAGGGGATTCCGCCGGCTTTTCGGATGGTTTTCTTGATGAATTCAGCCACTTTGTTGAGATGAACGTGGCCGGGAATGATTTCATCAAAAGAGTTGCAGACTCCGATGAAGGGTTTTTGGAAGTCCCCCGTTTTTACCAGCCCAGTTGCCCGCAGAAGGCTCCGGTGAGGCGCGCGTTCGGATCCCAGTTTGATTTGATCGCTATTCATGATCATTCCTTTCGTGAAGACATTTGTAGTCACATTACCTGATGGCAGAGGGAGTGTCGAGACTGGAGGAACACATGACGGACGGCTAGGGCAGGGTAACTCTGACCCGGAAAAAGTTGCCCTGGGGGCCGGGAGGCGTAGTCAGAGCGGTTTTTACCGTTTCAGTAATCCCGTTGGTGTTACCGGTTGCCTGGATGAAGGTCGTTCGGTTGGTCGTCCAGTTAACGAGATTGGTGGACGTCTCCTCCGAGTAAAGGATGTCGCGTAATCCGGCACGGCGGGGATACGAGAAGACCGGTGTGAGAACCCCGTTGATCCTCTCCAGGCACACCGAGAGTTTGGCAGGGACGTTCTGGGCGCCTTGCGGGTCGCTGTTGAAGGCATACTCCAACAGGTTGCAATATCCATCACTATCAGGATCGGCCATCGGGCCGGTGTTGGATGGAATGGCAAGTTGGAGGGGTGTGAATGAGTTGGTTTGCCAGGCTATCCACGGGGATGGCTGTGACGGATAGGTGAAATTGAGATCCCACCCCTTGGTGATGCTGCCGCTGTCACCATAGCTATTATCGGTGACATACAGTCTCCAGACGCCGTTGGGATTCACGTTTGAAAACGTTGACAGGATGGCACCGTACGGCCGTGCCGGAGCCGGAGAATCGAATGTGTAGGCAGGTGAACTGAGATCCGTCGGTTTATAGGCGTGTGACTGGAGGATGGAACTGGACAGGCTCGTGTCTGCGGAATCGTCAAATGTCAGGTTGACTCCGCTAATCGAATCGGATCCGCCGCCGGCCGTCATGAGAACGACGCATTGTCCTCCTGGACCGACTAGCAGGACGTTGATATCGCTCGGGTAGGTGTGCGTGAGCCCCTTCAACGTAACCGTTACCTTGACGGGATTCGTGGCCAAACCCGAGACCGTCATCAAAGAGGGGTAGGGGGATGCAGGATTATTATCGTGAATGGTTATTACAGAGGTATTTGTTGAGAGGCAATTTGATGTCGCGAGAGAGGGGAGCCCCATATCCACCCAGCCCCACACGGTTCCCGCGATGGCAATACCTGTTCGAGGATTCAAGGCAACAGGTGTGTTAGTCGGAGTGACGGTTGCCTGTTCGCTCGCGACCCTGTCGATAAGCGAATAGGATTTCAGTTGACCGTTACCACTCGCGGAAGACAGGCCGACAAAATACCGTCTCAGTTGAGAGGGGTCAGGGGACACGTCGGACAAATCGAGGTAAAACGTACCATCACAGGGGGTGGAAGATCCATCGAAGGCATAGGATCCTCCGCAGCCGTTAAAACCGGCAGGTCTCCAGGAGCTGAACGGGTTGTTACTGACTGTTGCCGAGTCTTTCCCAAGGGAGACGGACACCTGGTTGCGCTGGCCATGTGTAATTGTAAATTGAGTTAGAAACCTGGGGTTGTAGTTGGTTTTGGCTGTGATCACATAGGCAACGCAATCAACGGCGCTGTCACCGGATCCGAATCCGTAAACTTTATCGCTTGGATTCCAGCCTGGCACATCACTATCCGTTTTCAGGGCATCATAGGCAAACCAGGCGTACCCGCTGTTTCCCCACGAGGTGCCCCATGAATTTGCGATTTTCAAGGCGCCTTTCTCTCCCGGATCGACAACCCCGTTCGAGTTCAAGTCGCACCAAATCGAGTCATTATAACCCACAATTGTCATGGCATGACCCCAATCCAGGGCGCGAACGTACATACCGATTGCCTGGCCAACATAGGCATTGTCATTGGTGGTGGTGGGATCGTTCCCCACGCTGCCTTGCACCCAGCCCCGGTATGACCAGGGGGAATAGGTTTCGAAGGTGGCCACATACCCATTATCCAGCCAAGCCTTGAGAGTAGCCAGTCCGTTTGACGTGGCAAGGTTATCAATGGTGCTGAAGTCATTGAAACGGAACGAAATAGCATTGCTCCAGACCGTGGAATTCATGCACCATGGCCGGAAATCAGACGACGATCCGGAGTAGGGGAACTCTGTCCAAAGGGCACACCCATGATCGCGCGTCAGGGCGAGATTGTCGTAAATATGACTGCCGTCGTCACGGCCGTCATTCACCATATTGTAGGTCCATTTTGGTGAGAACCGATAGGAATCTCCCCCGGCCTTCGCATTCCAGCCACGTGCCAGGGCGGTCATATGGGTCATTTGGTAGTAAGTTGAAGAAAATGCGGCGCAGGAACCCTGATCACCCTGATCCCGAATCGGCGGAAAGGCGGCGAGGGTACTGTTGTCGACGTTGCCGGACACCGTGGCGCTAACGGAAAGATGGGCCGGGATATTCTGTGCGCTCACAGACGTAAGTCCTTGATGTTGCCGGGCTTCATTAATACGTTGCAAGCCGAGGGAATTCATTTTTACGTCCCTGATTTTAGGCAAACGACGGGTTTTCTCAAGTTGTTGAAGCGTGGGGACCGGAACCCCGATAGGGCGCCGCACTTCTTGAAATTGAGAAATAGGGTTTGATTTTGAGAGAGTTGATTGACTGGAAATCGTGGAGGCCCCGAATGAGGATTTCAGAACCAATAAGAAACCCAGCAATACAAGGGAATATCTCAAAAGGCCATCATACCTCATTATGGCTGGGTTCCGGTGTCTCATGCCGATCTATTATCAGCATGAAATGTGCCTCATTTCTTAGCTTTATCCATTGCAAGTTGATTACGGATCAAGAGGGCGAGGGTGACTTTCTTCAGGTTATTGTCAAGTCGGGCTTGAATGCCTCGAAGTTCCTGGTGAGTGGCGCAGAAAAGCGTGCGGGTACAGGCTTCCGGGTTAATCAGGCATTCGTTCAAGGCGCGTGGCGTGTCGGCGGCGCTGATGATATCATACAGGGTTATGGTTTCGGGTGAACGAGCCAGTTGAATCCCGCCGCCCACTCCGCGTTGCGCCTTGATCAGTCCGGCCTTGGTCAGGATCTGGGCTATTTTAAGGGTGAATTGTCGGGGCACATCAATGGCCTCTGATAACGCCTCGCTCGTCAGACGTTCCGTTGGCCGACATCCCAGCACGAGCACAATCCGCAATCCATAATCCATTTTTCGTGTAAGGAACATAGATCCCCCCGTTCTTATAGCGACCCGTTTGATCCACCATAGACCAAAATGTCTTCCACGACAACGACTGTCTGTTTAATATCCATGTTCAGACGAAGGGAACACGCCCTGTTCAACATCCGACTTATACGCCTTGAACGCCGTCTCCATCTGGTCGCCCAAATCGGCATACCGTTTGACGAAGCGTGGCACGGCGTTGCCCGAGAGGCCGAGGAGATCATGCGACACGAGGACTTGACCGTCGCAGCGGGGGCCGGCTCCGATGCCGATGGTGGGCACCTGTACGGCCTGGGTAATCGTTTCCCCCACTGTATTCGGCACACATTCGATGACAATGGCAAATACACCCGCGACTTCAAGCGCCAGGGCATCGGCCAGCAATCGCTCGGCGTCCGATATCTTTCTTCCCTGCACTTTGTAGCCGCCGAACTGGCGGATACTTTGGGGGGTCAGGCCGATGTGGCCCAATACCGGGATCCCGTTCTCGACGAGGCTGGAGATCATCCGGGCACGGAAAGCGCCCCCTTCAATCTTCACGCCATCGGCTCCGGCTTCCTTCAAAAAGCGTCCGGCGTTGGCGAGGGCCTGTTCCGTTGAAACCTGATAGGACATAAACGGCATATCGGCCACGACCATGGCGTTGCTGACGCCCCGGGCGACGGCAGCGGTATGGTCAAGCATCTGCTCCATCGTGACCGGCAATGTGGTGGAGTATCCGAGCATGGTGCTGGCGAGCGAGTCGCCCACGAGCGCCATGTGGACTCCGGCGGCGTCAAGATGACGCGCTGTGGTATAATCGTAGGCGGTGAGGCAAACGACCTTCCCGTCACCCTTGAGCGCCCTGATGCGTTCCGCTGTCCATTTTGTTTTCATAGGGGTCATTCCTGCAACACATCAAAAATATAAACTCACGGTGGTGGAGAGTATCGAGTCGGAGTTATTCTTGCCTTCAACAGGCGCGCTGTCATAACGCTCCTGATAAATAACATTCAGACTCAGATCACGCGTAATAGAAGAGGCAATTCCGGCTTCTGCGTTTACGAAATAGATCGAGAAATCACCCACTTTCGGCAGGTACTCCCCCGTGCTCCAGATCAGCACATGATCATTGACTACACGTTCCAGGGTGACGGCGGCCCGGCCCGCCGCGTAACCATCCGCTTCGGCTGCCTTCTTCTCCTGAATATAGCCGGCGCCGACTTCGAGGTTAAGAAGCGTGTTTTCGGTACGCACCAGGCGAAGGCCTGGCGAGAGAATGGCCGTTCCCCGATACCGGAGTTCGGCAATAGTATCCGTGATCCACTCAAGATTTCCAAGAGCATAGATCCGTTCTGTCAGGAGGCGCTCGTACCTTAATGCCGCATTGGCATTCTCCGTGTCTTTCGATCCCGAACTCTCGCCGTAAACGCCCCTGGCCTGAATCCTGAAGAGATCGGAATCCTTGTCCTTCACGGCGTCAAGCCCGAGCGAGTAGCGCAGGGTTTCGGTGTTTCCCTTGCTTTGGTTCATTCCGAAATCCAGATGGCGCCGCCAGTCCCCGTCCGCCCTGTCCATGGAGTCCTGGGCGGGCAGTCTGAGTGTCCGTCCTGAGATGCTGTATTTTCCACCGACCTGTCCGCATAAGGATCCCAGCCTGACGCTCCCGCCGTTGGCCAGCGAAGACTTACCCGTGGAAAAGGCTGTATTGGTGGATCCGGCGGGCCGAATGATCACGGTGGATGGGAGGTCATTCGTAGTGGCCGTCGTGGTCGGCGGGTTGGTCTGGACGGAGCCCTGCCCCAGGGCGCTCTGCGCTTGCGCCGAGGCGACCGAGAATCCAAACAAAACGCCAATCATTGTAACCTTGATGTTCATGTCATTTACGGCTTCAGGGAGTCATATCTCGCCTTTGCGGCCCGGGACCAATCCTGCATCACGTCCTGTTTGCGGCGTGGATCATTCCATTTCAGGGCAAGCGCTTCCAGTTCTTTTTCACTCACCGGTGGCCTCACCAGGGTATCCACACGATCTGCCGGGACTCCTTGTGACAGGATTGATTTCCAGGCGGACTGAAGCTCCGAGTGAGCGTCGATCAGCCAGACGCCCATCAAATCATTGAGAATGGTCCATCTCCGCGTGGCCAGTTCGTTGTCATAGGAAAGGCCCACGGGGAACCCGTAGGGATCGGGTTGCGGGGCGCCGGGTTCCCGGTAGAGTGATGCGAGCACCGGCATACGGAAGAGGGTATGTCGTTGCCCATGGGTTCCCTCCGGTTGAAAAAGCAGCCTCTGGCCATCGGAGGAAAGGGCGTATTCGATAAACATTCTGGCCAGTTCAGGGTGTCCGCATCCCCTGAGCATGGCGATGGCATCGGGACTGATAACGGTTTGCCGATGGGGAAGCACCAAGGTCAAAGATCCGTCTCCTGCCGATTGGATAACCGTCTGGGCGTACTGGTCAATGACCATGCCTGCCGCGATATCGCCGGAGGCCACTTCGCGGGGCACCGTCCCGCCGGCCTCGCCAAATCCCCTTACATTCGCGCAGATACGGGCGATCACCGGCCATCCCCTTTCAAATCCATAGGATTGCAGAATGATCTCGTAGCACATATGGACGGAGCCGCTGGAGCGTGGATCACCGGAACCGACCCAGGAGAAATACTCAGGACGGGCAAGGTCATCCCAGGTTACCGGTTCAGGCAATCCAAGACGCCGGATAATCGGCCGGTTACAGAGAATTCCAAAGCCGCTCAAGGCGACTCCGAACCAGCGGTGGCCGGTATCATAAACCGGCGATCCCGCACAGTTAGCGGGAATGCCATCCAGAGTTCCGGGAGAAAGATCGACAGCAGCGAGCCAGTTATTCTGGACGGCATTGAGAAAGGGCGCCACTCCGCCTCCAAAAAGCAGATCTACACCAGGGTGATCGGGAGTTGTTTTGAACCGCGACTCCAGTTCCTTCATGATTTTTGACGTTCCGCCGACGTCGAGCCATTGGATGTTAACGTTTCGGCCGTGATGACTCAGCATCCATGTGGCGAACCCTCGAGAGTATTCCTGCCTGACCTCCCTGCGATGGGGAGAAATGATGGTCAGTGTTTCAACGGCGCGATGAGATGCAGAGGCTGAGTCGGCGGCCCTGCCTGCCTCCGAGTCACCGGTTGATGATTCATGGCCCCGTCGGCCAAGCATAAGCAGAAAGGGGAGGGCCGTAATCAGCAGAAATAGAATGATGGCTATTCGACGCATGAGGTGTGTCCAAAAAAAACTAGTCCAAAATGGCTTCCTCACCGTATTGAGGTGTTGAGGCGGAATAGCCCTTTTCGCGTTTGAGGGTTTCTGCAAATTGTCGGGACGATTCGGGTTCGCCATGCGTGACAAACACGTTTCGGGGCGCCGTGTTTCCGATTCGGGAGAGCCATTTGAGAAGTTCGATTCTGTCGGCATGAGCGGAAAAGCCCGGAATATTTTTAACTTTGGCCCGAACCGGAAGGGACTGACCGAAGAGTCGAATCGGGGTCACCCCATCCTGGATCAGTCGTCCCAGTGTTCCCTGTGACTGATACCCCACAAAGAGGACCGTGGATTCAGGACGGCTGATATTGCTGGCCAGATGATGCTTGATGCGTCCCCCGGTACACATACCCGCCCCCGCCATGACCGCCACCGTTCCCTTGATGGAATTGATGGCCTTCGATTCGTCCACGGTTTGAATCATTTTGAGGCCGGGGAAATGAAACGGGGACTGGTTGTCGCGCATCAGGCGTTTTATATCGTCGTCGAGTTCGGACCTATATTTTTCAAAAATCGCGGTGACGGTGACAGCCATGGGACTATCGACGAAAACCATTATTCCGGGCATTCGTTTGGATCGAACCAGAGTGTTGAAATAGTAGAGAACCTCTTGGGCCCGCTCAATGGCAAAGGTCGGAATGATCAGATTTCCACCCCGTCTGACGGTATCGTTAACAACCTCACAGAGTTCGTTCTCAATCAGGTTTGTGTTCTCGTGTTCCCGATCCCCATAGGTTGATTCCATCACCACATAATCCGCAGGTTCGCAATACTCAGGATCCTCCAAAATGGGACGGTTCCAGCGCCCGATGTCACCCGAGAATAAGATGGAATGATTGCCAGCGCGGATGTGGATTGATGCAGAACCAAGGATATGGCCTGCGTCGGAATAGGTGGCAGACACGCCGTTGGTCAAAGCGAGGGGTTGATGGTATTGAACCGGAGAGAAGCGAGAGCAGCACCGTTCGACGTCATTGATGGAGAAGAGCGGTTCTACCGGGTTGGGGCTTTGCCGGTTCTCCCTCTCATGGCGCTTCAATTTGAAGGCGGCGTCTTCAGCCTGCAGTTTTGCCGAATCCATGAGCACTGTCTTGGCGATCTCGGCTGTTGACCGCGTGCCGTACACGGCGCCGCGGAACCCGTCCTTAACGAGTTTGGGAAGATATCCGCAGTGGTCAATGTGGGCATGGGTCAGAAGGACGGCATCAATGGATGAAGGGGGAACCGGGAAGGGTTTCCAGTTTCGATCGGAAAGGAGTCGTTCCTGTACCAAACCGCAGTCGATAAGCAGGCGGGATCCGTTGATTTCAAGCAGATACCGCGACCCTGTCACTCTCCCGGCCGCGCCAAAAAAGGTGAGTTTGGCAAACATCGACTGACTCCATTTAGATGCCTGCGAACTATAGTGGGTTTGAAGCCATGACGCGATGAAAAATGAGGGGGATGAAGGTTGTTGAGCAGGACAACTCCTGTTAGGATTCAACGCCATGTCAACAGACCCCTCCACGCACATGCCGGATTTCAGTCA
>CAYHEL010000057.1:0-10504 GCA_964355415.1 uncultured Verrucomicrobiota bacterium
AGCCAACCAGCAGGTTCAGGCGACGCGTGTCAGCGCGCCTGACCTGCGCCGTTCGCATCAGGAAAATGATCAGAAAGTTGATTTGAAATACAGAAAATTTCCGATTAATATTTAAAGCATGACAACTACCTTGGCAATTGACCGCTTATCAAGACCAGAAAAACTCCGCATGATGGAGGCGATCTGGGTTGATCTAACTCAGGATGAAGTTTTGACTGAGTCTCCGGCGTGGCACAAGGAGGCTTTGACTGAAACAGCTCGCCGGGTCAAAAACGGAGCAGAACCGATTCTTGACTGGGAACAGGCGAAGCGGGATCTCCGGTTGTCTGCAAGGATTCAGCCAACATGTTCAAGAAACTAGGGATTTGATGTATACCCCGGTTTACACAAAGCAGTTCGAGAAGGATCTCAAGCTCTGCAAGCGCCGGGGGAAGAATCTTGAGAAATTAAAAAATTCTCGCATGTACATTGATTGCCGGACAAACGCCCGATCCCATTCATCGTGATCACAGGCTTGCCGGAAATTATCACGGTCGGCGGGATTGCCACATTGAATCCGACTGGCTTCTCATCTACAAAATCGAAAGCACGCTCATCATTTTTGAAAGAATGGGAACCCATTCGGACTTATTCGAGAAATGAAGTTGCACAACCACGCCTTACTGTACGCCTCGCCCTGTCGGTCTCGGCGCCAGTGACCCGGCACGTTCGCGCAAAACGATTTAAGACATCGGATTGATTTTAGTTCCATATGTCGTACAATGCCTGACATGAATAAAGAAGGGGCAGCCCGATGAATTACGATTTTGAATGGGACCCTGCAAAAGATCGGCTTAATCGGAAAAATCATGGCGCGAAATTTGAACTAGCAGCTCATGTATTCCGTGATCCCAGAGCAATCACTGTGTTTGATGAGGAACACAGTAAAACCGAAGACCGGTGGGTGACGATTGGCCTTTCGGCCAGCGGTGGTGTTCTGGTGGTCCATCACACGTTCAGAGAAAATAGCGGAACAAATGCCTGTATCCGGATTATTTCGTGCCGTAAGGCCGTCAGGCGTGAAATCAGTCAGTATATGGAGAAATGATATGAAAAAAGAATATGACTTCTCAAAGGGAGAGCGTGGCAAATTCTTTCGGCCGGATACGAAGTTGAACTTGCCGGTCTATCTCGACTCAGATGTTTTGAGCTTTGTGGAAACAATCGCCACTAACCGGCGATCTGATATCTCAGCTGTTGTCAATCGCTTGCTTAAAACAGACATGCAACTTGTTGAAGCTGCGAAATAACCCGCGAACAACACAATTCTGGGACAGAAGGAATTGAACTATGACGAGATACATAGACAGGGGATCGCTTGTTGTCGCGCTCATTACGGTTATGCTGTTTGTGGCCGCACTCTTTTCAAAAGGGCTGACTCACGATCTTTTCTTGGAAACGGGTGTGTTCCTGGTATCCGTCAAGATCATTATTCAGGGTTACAAGAACAGCCTGGCGTTGGGTCTCCTGGATAAGAAGATTGACTCGATCTCGGCCGCATTGACCAAGACCATAGACCCCAACGCCGACTCTGCGGCGGGTTCACGCGCCCGCGCGAAGGCGGGGGAGTAGCCCATCCATGACGGTGCAACACCCGTGGAGCCTCTCGTCGGAGGAGACGCTCGCTGCCACCGGCGGGAGTCTTGGCGGTTTGTCCACCTCATCCGCCCGACAGCGTCTGGTGGAACACGGGCCGAACGCGTTGAGGGTCAAGGATTGCGAACCGTGGTATCTGCTCTTTCTGCAGCAATTCGCCAATCCACTGGTGTACATCCTGATCGGGGCGGCGGGCGTGAAGGCCTATTTCAAGGGGCCGATGGACGCAGCCGTGATTGGCGCGGTGCTGCTGTTCATGGCAGTAATCGGGTTTGCGCAGGAGATGAAAGCACGGAAGGCCATGGCCGCGCTGTTGAATCTCAGCGCGCCCAAGGCCAAAGTTCGCCGGGACAGCAGCACGGTTCTACTGGATGCGTCCGGACTGGTGCCCGGCGACCTGCTGATTCTTGAAGCCGGCGACCGTGTTGCCGCCGACGCGCGACTGCTGGAGATAGCGAATCTCAGGATCAATGAATCCTCCTTTACCGGCGAATCCATGCCGGTCGAAAAAGGCACTGGCGCGGTTCCGGTCGATGCGCCCATCCACGACCGGAAGAACATGGTCTTTATGGCCACCACAGTCAGCCATGGCCGGGCCATGGCCATCGTCACCGCCACCGGAATGGAGACCGAAATCGGCCGCATCGCCGAATCCATCAGCGGCGCCGGGAAGGATAGGACGCCGCTGCAGCAGAGTATTGAGAAGCTGGGGCACTCGTTGATCTGGGTGGTCGTGGGCGCGTGCGTCATGCTTGCCGCAGCGGGTCTGCTGCACGGCATGGGCTGGGTGGAAGTCTTGTTGCTGGCGGTAGCGGCCGCCGTTTCGGGGATTCCCGAAGGGCTTCCTGCCGCTGTCACCATCGTTTTATCCATCTGCGTCAGCCGCATGGCCGCACGAAATGTCCTCATCCGCAAACTCACCGCCGTTGAGACGCTGGGAACCGCCACGATCATCTGTTCCGATAAGACAGGCACCTTAACGCTGAACCAAATGACGGTGCGTGAAATCTGGACGGGGGGGCGTCATCTGACGGTCACCGGTAGCGGTTACGAACCGGCAGGCGAATTCCAGCACAACGGTTTCCGTTTCGATCCGAGCGACGATGCGGATCTGAAGTATCTCTTGCGCGTCGCGGCCCTGTGCAATGATGCCATCCTAAGCACAGCCGGTGAAGGACACAGCATTCTCGGCGATCCCACCGAGGGGGCGTTGCTAACCGCCGCAGCTAAAGCCGGGCTGCGCAAGGAAGAACTTGAAGCGACACAGCCACGCCTAGGCGAAGTCCCCTTCGAGAGCGAGAAACAGTTCATGGCGACGCTGCATGCAGAAGGGAACCGGCGCATGGTCTACGTCAAGGGTTCGGTGGAGAAACTACTCGCCATGTGCGCCAGTCAGCGGACTCCCGAGGGCGAAGGGCGTTTGGATGCCGCTGGGCGTCAGGCAGTTCTGGATGCCAACCAGTTTCTGGCGGGTCAGGCCCTGCGCGTGCTGGCTGTTGCCTTCGCGCCCTACCCGTTGGAATTAGGCAGACTCGCTCCGGGCAATCTGCCCGGACGCCTTGTTTTTCTCGGTCTTGTGGGGATGATTGATCCGCCGCGCGACGAAGCCCGGCGCGCCATCGGGGAATGCCAGAAGGCGGGAATTCGTGTTGCCATGATCACCGGCGACAATCCCCTCACGGCCGCCGCCATCGCCACGCAACTCGGCATCTGCGAGCAGGGCAACACAGCCGTGATTGGCCGCGAGATCGAGGCCATGGACGACGTGCAGTTGCGCGACACATGCCGTACGCAAAGCGTCTTCGCCCGCATCGAACCGCTGCACAAGCTGAGAATTGTCAATGCCTTTAAGCGAGACGGGCACATCGCCGCCATGACCGGGGACGGTGTGAACGACGCTCCCGCGTTGGAAGCGGCAGGCATCGGAATCGCCATGGGCATCACGGGAACCGACGTCGCCAAAGAAGCCGCCGACATGGTGCTTGCTGACGACAACTTCGCCTCCATCGTCGCCGCGGTTGAGGAGGGGCGCATCATCTTCAATCGTCTGAGGAACGTAACCTTCTTCTTGATGATGACGTGCCTGGCCGAACTCCTAACCCTATTCCTGAGCGTCGCGATCTACGGGGAATCGCCGCTGGAGCCGATTCAGATTCTATGGATCAACCTTGTGACGGGGGCGATGGTCGCCATCCCGCTCGGGCTGGAACCTGGGAGCGGCCGCGAGTTGAGTCAGCCGCCCCGCGATCCGCACGTCGGCCTGCTCTATCCGGGAATGATCCTGCGCATGGTTTTCGTAGGCCTCTTGATGAGTCTGCCCATCACATGGATTTTTCATCACGCGCCCCTGCCCGCTGGTGCGGACACCGCGACCTCGCACGCGATACGGCAGACGATCGCATTCACCGGTATCGTGGTCTTCGAGTGGCTGTTTGCCTTTCAATCACGTTCGGCGGAGACGGGCGTGTTCAAGCTGGGTCTTTTTCGCAACCGCTGGCTACTTGTCTGCATGCTGACAGGGTTGGGGCTGCAAGCGCTGGTGGTCTATCTGCCGGCCGCCAACACGGCGTTTCACACCCAACCGCTGACGCCGGTGGAATGGGCCTGGACACTGCTTCCGGGCGTTGTGGCGGTCACGTTTGAAGCGATTCGCAAGAGGCTGGCACCTAATCTGTTTGCCGCAGGTCAATGGACCCCATTGCGCAACCGCAAGAACTGCGAGGGCTAGCAGTATCGCTTCGGCAAATCCGAGAATGAAGAACACTGCCAACAACCGCCTACGCGACTTCGGAACCCGCGCCGGGCGCGGCTTCCTCATCGCGTGAAGGCTGACGTTGGAAGATTAAAAATGATGAATGACTCCAGAAGGAACCGTTGGTAATATGGCGACATGGATGAAACAAATCATTTCGGGGATATGTTGCGCGAGCGCAACATTTTGCGGGCTTGGGTACAGCGAGCAGAAGATGCCCCAGATAGGGTTGAAGACCATGATGATGGGACTCGACATTTCATCAAGAAAATTCCAGAGAACGAGGGGAGATGGTTGCGAGTAGTTGTGAATATTGTGGCGTTCCCGAATCGGCGTGTGACCGCTTTTTTTGACCGACGACTGAGGAGAATACAATGAGAATTAAAATCGACAAAGACAGTGATGCACTTTACTTCCGGCTGGATGAAGGACGCGTCGTGGAGTCTGAAGAAGTTCGCCCTGGTGTCGTATTGGATTTTGACGCCCATGATCGCGTCGTGGGAGTGGAGTTTCTCGGCATTTCGACAAGAGCCACACCAGAAGAATTGGCGAACTTCCAGTTTCAAACGGCATAATCCCCTTCCAACCATCGGTCGCTCCGTACGGCTTCGCCGCCGGAGAACCGCGTAGTTCGGCAAAACAAAACAGAACGGATATTGACGTAACTACGAATAGTAGTTACATGACTACCAATGAAATTCGCGTGGGATGAGGAAAGGAACCAGGAGAACATTCGGTGCCACCGAATCGATTTTGCGGATGTTCCACCGGTGTTTGACGGATCCATGGTTGTGGCATTGGACACGTGGAACTCTCACCAGATGGCGGTTTCGTGAAGCCAGACACCTTCTCATGCTGGGCGGAGAAAGGAGAGGCTAACGCCGACCGGGTCAGGTGTTCAATTGACCACGAGATGGTGCACTATCAGCTCCAGAATGCACAACACTAGGCGAAAGGAGCAGTTCGTGATCACAGCAACAAAACTGATGAGTGTACTTGTTGTGTTTGCCTTCGCGGCAGCCACTGATGCCGAGGACAAACAGGATAATGCGAACGAGCCTCCCATTGTGTGGGGTGAAGTCGTCAACGGCCTGCAACTGGGCATCGCACCGCCCGTTGGAACAAATGGAGTGATGCATGCCATGTTCGATGGGGAGAACCTGTGTGCTCGCGTATTCTGTCGTAACACAGGCAAGACACCGATCCGACTACTTGCGTCGGTGCACACATGCCTTCTCGGAAAAGGTGGGAACAATGCATTGCTGGCATCAGGAATCATCCTCACGCCGAAGAACGGGGGTACTCCTCTCGCCGTAACGTACCAAGGGTGGAATCACTTGGCCCTCCTAGACAAACGTCGCGAGAACGTAGAGCCGCCGCAACAGACGTTGAACAAGAGTCTCGGAGGCAAGACGGACATCGAGTTGACTAAAGAAGATGCCGACCGAATGACCACCGTTCTTGAACCCGGCGAAACGGGTCGAGTCGTGCAGGTTCATTTCGCTCCGAATAAGAAACCCCGGTCCTGGTGGTGGCTGGAAAACGATTCAGTCAGCCTGATATCTGGCACCTATCACGTCACAGGCTTCTTCGCCGTGGATCATCAGTTTTCCGATTGGAAGGGAACCATCAAATCCGAGTCACTGGAAGTCGAAATCGCTTTGCCGAATCAAGATACTGAACACAAACGGGAACCGCCAACAAAGTCATCGACGGCGACTGAGTAACCCGCGCTTTGCGCGTCTTCCTCAGCGCGTCATGGCAATCAGATGAGGAACCCAAAAGACATCGTGCGAGAGGGATACGACAAGGTCTCTTGTGCGTATCGTGGTGATGATTACTCTCAGAAGGATTATCCGTGCTACAGGCAATGCATGGATCAGTTCCTAACGACGGTCACACGTTCTTGCTGGCACAGAAAGTTGCCAACCATGCGGTGGTGGGTACATCGCTACGCACCGCCTCACACCGCTGACGTTGGCTTGGGGAAAAGGTATCGGCCCCTGTAAAATGATTTGACCCACGGGAAACCAATACATACACTGTAAGTATATGAGTGGTATTCAGTTCAAATGGGATGACAATAAAAACCGCAAAAATAAACGGGAGCATGGGGTCTCTTTCGAGGAAGCCCAGACAGTCTTCCTGGACGAAAATGCCATTCGGTTCTTCGATCCCGATCATTCGGAAGCGGAAGATCGATTCATCATGCTTGGCGTAAGTTTTAAACTCAGGGTGCTGGTCGTCTGCCACTGTTATCGTGAAAATGACGAGGTGATCAGGTTGATTTCCGCTAGAAAGGCAGACAAAGAGGAATGCAAGGATTACGAGAGGTGACCTATGAGAGAACATTATGATTTTTCGAGAATGAAAGGGGTTAAAAACCCTTACATCAAACAGCTCAAACAACCCATTACCATCCGGCTGGATAAGATAACGGTGGCCTATTTCAAAAACCTAGCCACCGAGTTGGGAATGCCGTACCAGAATTTGATCAATCTTTACCTCCGCGACTGTGCCGCTGAACACCGCAAGTTGGCATTGAAATGGGCATCATAAATTTGCCGAACACCACCTCGCTCCGTACGGCTCGTAAGCTCGCCGCCGGAGAAGGGGATCGTTCACGGAGAAGATTATGAAATGCACGTCCGCAATTATGTTTGCTCTGATCCTATGTGGTTGTTCTTCTTTTCTTGCGAGGCCTGAGAAGGCGGCATTTGGGCGTCTGGAACCCTTCCAGTTGAAGGAGAAGTTCGGGTTCAAGGATGAGCCGGGCAAGATCGTCATCGAACCGATCTATGATGACGCGCACGGCTTTGCCTTCGGACTTGCCCCGGTCAACATCGGCGCCAAACTTGACTATTCGTACCTCCCCGCCATGCGGCACGGTGGCAGGTGGGGATACGTCAATGCGGAGGGGAAGATAGTCGTGCCGCCGACCCTGCAATGGGCCATGGAGTTCTCGGATGGTCTTGCACAAGTCGCCGATGACAAGGGCCGTCGGTTCATTGACACCGAAGGGAAGACGGTCATCACCCTCGGGGAAGTGTCACATGCGGGGAACTTCCGCGAGGGTTTGGCGCCTGTCTATATCGATCGTTCTCTCCAGAAACAGGGCTGGCACACGAGGTTCATCAACAAGAAGGGCGATACGGTTTTCACCGTTGATGGCTACGCTGAGGAGTTCCACGAAGGCTTCGCAGCGCTCATCGTCAGAGGCGAACCCGAGCCGGAAAACCCAAAATATGGATTCATTGACCGTACCGGCAAGGTGGTGATTGTCCCGCAATTTGCCGAGGCTTTTGACTTCCATGAAGGTTTGGCCGGTGTGCGGACGAAGAAGACCACGGGATGGTACTACAAGGGGGATACCTGGGGATACATAGACAAGACCGGGAAGTATGTGCTTGAGCCAAAGTACAACGAGACTCATCCTTTCTGCAACGGAGTCGCCAGGGTGCATGTGGGCGGCACACTTCATGAATATGACGTGCATTCACCGGCCGGATGGGAAGGCGGGGAATGGCAGTTGATTGACCGAAAGGGGAACATTCTGAAACGTAATAAGGAGTGGGTGGAGTACAAAGATGCCGCGAACAAGCCGGATGCAGGAGACGGCAAATAGCCCCGTCTGATCCGTAGCGGTTAGGCATAAGGAGACAGAATAGTGCAAACAAGCGATTACGAGTACGCCGGGTTCTGGGCAAGGGTGTGGGCAACCATAATTGACACAATACTCTTGTGCATTGTCACATACCCACTCCTGATTTGGATTTATGGACTGGCATACTTCGACTTCGACAGAACCGCCTTTATTGCAGGCCCAGTTGACTTCCTGATCTCATGGGTCTTTCCTACAATTGCAGTCGTTATGTTCTGGATCAAGAAGCAGGCCACTCCGGGCAAGATGGCGATCTCCGCAATCATTGTGGACGCTACGACCGGAAACAAGGCAACTGCGGGGCAGTTGATCGGCCGCTACTTCGCCTACTTCATCTCAGCCATTCCTCTCGGACTCGGTATGCTATGGGTTGCGTTCGACAAGAGAAAGCAGGGCTGGCATGACAAACTCGCAGGCACAGTTGTCATACGGCAAAAACAGCGAGGACCGAACCCGGTTGGATTTAGGAATGCCTAACCACGCGGTGGAGTGCGGCTCACCCGCGGCGGGTTCGTCGTCCCCTCACCGCTGACGTTCGGCAGGGACTATGAAAGCGATCACCATATCCACGGTACTTGCAGGGCTCCTCGCGGGCACAGGTAGCTGTGTTGCCGGCAAGTCAATGCACGAAGCATTGCCCCCCTCCGAAGACCAGCGACTGCTGGAGCGAAACCATGTTTATGAGTTCATGCGCAACCTCACGTCGTCGGACGCGGGAAACCGGAACCAGGTTGACCTGAACTTCAAGGACCTGAGTGATTCGTCGGCAAACCTCCTCGTCGAACTCGTGACGGATGCTTTTCGTGTTGGCGATGCTGATCTCCAGTGGCGTATTCTGGCGCATCTCGCCTGTGTCGGGCCACGAGCAAGCCCTGCGGTGCCTTTTCTTGTTGAACAAACCAACCACGAGAAGGCCGACATTCGCCAGAGGGCGGCATTCGCCGTGGAAAAGATCGGTCCGAATGCTCGGCAGGCAATCCCTGCACTGATCCGGATGTTGGACGACAAGGACGAGCATGTGCGCTCGAGTTCTGCCTCGGCTCTCCGTGTATTCGGCAGAGATGCGAGAGATGCTGTTCCTCGTTTGATCCACAACCTCGACGATCCGTACTTTGGCGCGCGGTCATGTTCGGCGGCCGCCTTGGGTATGATCGGTCCCGATGCGAAAGATGCGGTTCCTCATCTCGTTAAGGTGATTGAAAGCCAGAAAGGGAATGCCGTTCACAACGCTCTGTGGGCACTTGGGCAGATCGGCCCTCACGCCAATCAAGCCGTCTCCACCATCATCACGATGCTCGATCATAACAACAGGGAATACCGGCTTGCTGCTATCGATGCGCTTGGCGCCATCCGTCCGACCGAAGAAGAAGTCGTGCACGAGCTTGTGGGGCGCATCGGGGCGAAGGACATGGAACTGAACCGTCACATTGTGAGCGCAATGGGACAAATTGGGAGCCCTTCCGTTCAGAGTCTCATCAGGTTAGTGACAGGCGAGAACGCTGAGCTTACCGTTCTCGCCATACGCGCACTGGGCGACATCGGGCCGGATGCGAAGCACGCAATTCCCGCACTCGTGACGGCTCTCGATGACCGTCGGGCGACAGGCCCGATGTTGGCTTCGGCATCTGCCCCTCGAACCGTTGGTGACTGGGCAAGCATTGCATTGGGCAAGATTCAGCAGAAGGAAAGACCGCCGAACGCCAACGTTATGTGGAAGTGAAAGATGAAGATAACCCGACCCACCAATCCCAATCAAGCGCCCTAGAGAAATCTGGTGGGAGTTCGAAGGGGCGTGCATGTTCTTTTTTTCTGGTACTGCAAGGCGTGTGAAACCATAATCACAGCAAATCGAGCTACCTAACAGCAGCGGTGAGGATATCGTCGCTAAAGCTATGACGGCGCGCACGCTCGCCGCGGGTTCAGGGACTTGGTGCCGAGTTTCTCCTGGCCATGGGCCGGAGATGAGGAGGATATGAGGGACATGAGAACATCGTCATTTTCCGGTTTCGGGGTGTTGGTTCTTGTTTGCGCCGTTTCCACGATCTGCAGTGCACAGGATCTCGTGATCACTTCTTTTTGCGGCAATGGGGATATGTCGTTCACGGGGGTGCCCCTCGGATCCCGATGCGAGGTTCAGTGGGCTCCGTCGCTTGCCGACCCGCAGTGGAAGGCGAATTGGGACGACCTGAAGGTCATCATCACCACCGCTTCGACCACGGTTGTCAAAGTGCCCATGTTCTACCGGGTGGTCGCGTATACTAATCTTGACCTGCTCGCCCACTACGCCCTTGACGGGAATGCCCAGGACAGCAGCACGCGCACAAACCATGGAACGCTGGTTGGCCCGGTTCCCACAACGAACCGCTTTGGCGTCGCCGGCAAGGCCTGCTATTGTGACGGTACGGACGACTACATTCTCGTTCCGCACTCGGACAGTCTCAACGTCACGGGCGCCG
>CAYHEL010000058.1:0-10438 GCA_964355415.1 uncultured Verrucomicrobiota bacterium
CGATGCCTTTCTGAGCATTGCCCCGGTGATTCGCGACGAGTATGAAGCCTGCGGGGTTCCCCTGGCGAAGATCGTGGATATACCCAACGGCATCGATGTGGTCCGGTTCAGTCCGGTCACGGCGGAGGCCAAACGGGCGTTGCGGCAAAAACTCGGACTCCCGGAAGGCCTGATCTTTGCCTACACCGGCAAGTTGAACCGCGGCAAGGGGCTTGAATTTCTCCTGCGGGTCTGGAAGGAGTGGGGGCTCAAGCATCCCGACTGCAAGTTACTGCTGATCGGCTCGGGCGCAATGCAGTTCCTGTCATGCGAAAAAGAACTGCGCGATTTTGTCGAGATGAACGCGATGCAAGAGGAGGTCATCTTCGCTGGCAGCGTCAGCAACGTGCAGGAATACCTGCAGGCCTCGGACTTCTTTGTCTTTCCCTCCGAGAGCGAGGCGCTCCCCCTGGCCTTGCTGGAGGCGCTCGCCACCGGACTGCCCGCCGTGGCCTCGGATATTGGCGGGTGCCGGGCCATCATCACCGACGGGCGTGAAGGTCGTTTGGCCCCTCCGAACGACTCCGACGCCTGGATCGCGGGCCTGGACACGCTCGTGGGCAATCCGGCTCTGGTGGCGGAGTGGGGGAAGGCGGGGCGCGATACGGTGGTCGCCACTTTCAGCATCGCGCGGATCGCCGGGGAGCATCTAAAGCGCTTTAGATTGATCTGTGGGAAGTGGGGCGACCGTGACTGAGGATCCCCAACTCCACACGCCACCCTCCACCGGGCGCCTGCTGAAGTTTACCGGGTGGAACCTCTTCGGACTCTGCACGCCGATGGCGGTGGCGTTTTTTGCGTTACCGCCGTTGCGGGGCCGGATGGGTGAGGACATCTATGGCGCCTTCATGTTCCTGCTGACGGTGATCAACTATCTCTCGATACTGGATCTCGGGCTAGGTCGCGCCACGACCCAGTTCATGGCCACCCGTTTGGCGGCGCGGCGGTATGAAGAACTGCCTGGCATTTTCTGGACGGCCCTGGCGATGATGCTCGGGTTTGCGCTGGTGGGGATGACGATCTTCTTCCCGCTGATTTCCCCGATTGTGCATCATTGGAGCAAGATTCCGGTGTCGCTCCAGACCGATGCGGTTCACACCCTGATCGCCGCCGGATTGGGAACACCATTCCTGGTTCTGGCGGCCTGCCTGGTTGGAGTGCTGGAGGCGCATCAGGAATTCCGCCTGAT
The DNA here is from genome assembly GCA_964355415.1 of uncultured Verrucomicrobiota bacterium. GTDB lineage: Bacteria > Verrucomicrobiota > Kiritimatiellia > CAIKKV01 > CAITUY01 > JAABPW01. Next base: position 1,229 of record CAYHEL010000058.1, read on the forward strand.
CAACTTCATCCGGTTACCGATGCAGATCTACACCTTTCTGGGCCCGCTGGCTGTGGCCCTGGTTTCGCACAGTCTGCTGGCGCCGGTGGTGGCATTGCTGGCGGGCAAGGCGGTGGAGTGCGCCATCTATTTTGGAGCCTGCCTGTGGTCGGTGCCGGTTCTCCGTCGCGGGATTCAATTTCAGCGTGGGCTGATCCGCCAGTTGTTTGCGCTGGGCGGCTGGATGGCGGTGTCAAGTATGGCCATGCTTGCCTTGAACCAGATCAACAGCGTTCTGATGTTCATGCTTCTGCCGGTGGCGATGGTTGGATTCTATGCCACCATTGCCGAGATGGTGATCCGGTTATTGATCTTCCCGCGCGCCTGGGTCTCGGTGCTGTTTCCCTCATTCTCGGCGCAGCACGCACTTGAGCCGGGCGCGGTGGCGCCGCTCTACGCCAAGGGCGTGAAAAGCCTGCTCATCTTTTCCTTTCCGGTGGTACTGGTGCTGTTTGCCTTTGCCGGTGAGGCGCTGACATTCTGGCAGGATGCTGCCTTTTCAGACGCGAGCGCCGGGGTCATGCGCTGGCTTACGGCCGGAATTTTTGTCTATAGCCTGTCCTTTGTGCCGTTCTCGCTGCTCCAGGGCGTGGGGCGGCCGGACATCAGCGCGAAACTGAACCTGATCGAGATTCCTCTTGCCGCTGTGGCGGCGTGGTTCCTGATGAAGCATTTCGGGATGGTTGGCGCGGGGATTGCCTGGTTTATCCGGTGTGTGTTTGAGACGGTGGCGATGACACTTCTGGCCCATAAGTTCGCACCCCGATCCGGGGGCGCCATCGGCCGGTCGGCCATGATGACGCTCCTGGCGTTGCTGATGATGGCGGGAGTGGCCGTGGCGCCCTCCCTCCTGATGAGACTTGCCGTGGTTCCCCTGGCAGTGGCACTATTCCTGGCGCTGAGCTGGATCTGGCTGCTGGGGGCGGAGGAGCGAAAGGCGATGGCGGGACTGGCGGGAAAAATACAGAAGTCAGTATTCAGAAGTCGGAAGTCAGAATGAAGTTGGAACGAACACGGACGGTTTTGATTTCGCTGCTGGTTTCCATGGCCGTCTACCTGGCGCTGACCTGGCCGTTGGGGAGTTATTGGCATGAGGGGATTCCATCCTCGAACCGGCCCGAGGCGGGCGGGGCGCGCTACATGATTCCCGGCGACCACTTGCAGTTTATGTATCAACTCTGGATGCTGGCCGACTCCGTAACGACGGGCCAGACGCCGCTTTTCTATCATGTCTATGAATTCAACCAGGGGAACGATCAGGCGCTCTATAATCCCGGCAGTTATTATTTTCCATTCGGCCTCCTGTATGCCGCCGGGTATGCGCTGGGTGGGGCGGTGGTTGGCTGGAACCTGATGCTGGCGTTGACCGTCTGGCTTACTTACCTCTCAACCTGGGTGCTGATCAGGCGCTTCTCGGACTCCTGGTTGACGGCGGGGGTGGCGGCCTTGCCCTCTATTCTCCTGCCGTATTTCCATGTCTCATTACTGGGGGGCAGTCCGACTGGACTGGGCATGCTTTGGGTGCCGCTGATTTTCCTGGGGGTTGATGTGGCGATCCGCGACCGGCGATTGTGGGGCGGTGTTCTGGCGGGGATACTACTGTTTATTGCCTCATGGGTTGATCTGCATGTGTTTTTCTTTGTGTTCTTGGCGACACCGGTCTGGGCGTTGATGTGCGTGGCATTGGGCGCGGGAGCGGAGAATTTGAACAGAAGCACGCAAAGAGCGCGAAGGTTGTTACCGATGCTGCCGATCATCCTGGGCATGATCGGCGCGTATTTGCAGACCAGCATCATCAAGTCCTCCCTGGATCACACCCTGCAATCCGAGGGACGTTCGATCAAGGAGTCGCTGGGATATGCCCTGCGGTGGACGGGCTGGTTCGACACGACGCAGGACAATCATTACAACATCATCTATTTCGGTGTCTGGGTCACCGTTATCCTTTTCGTTGGCCTGGGGTTCGTTGCCTGGGACGTGTGGCAACGCAGGAAGGGAGCCCGGGTTCAACTGGTTCTGTTGCTGATGGTTTTCGTGGCCATCGCCGGAATTGCGATTCTGGCGCTCGGGCCGAACACTCCTTTTGACCATGAACACCGGTTGTGGAAGTTGTTGCGCGCGGTGATTCCCCCTTACAAGATGATCCGGCAACCGGCGAAGATCTACTGCATCATGACGCCCTTCATGGGACTCGCCCTCGCGTTGGTGATGGATCGGTTCAACCGGTCGCTTCCCCGCCGGGGCTGGGTTGTGCTTCTCGCCCTGGTGATTGCGGCCGGGTGTCTTGCGGATTACGGCAGGCGTCTTGATCCCACGATCTGTCTGCTCGATTATGAACAGGGCGGATACAAGGCGGTTGCGCAGGATGCGGCGGCGTGTGGCCGGGAGAACCGGGCGCTGGCCATTCCGCTCTGGCCGGGCGATTCGCATTGGAATTCCATCACGGAATATTACGCCACCCTGTACCGGACCAAGATGCTGAACGGATACTCGCCGTCGGTCTCGCGCCAGTATTTCAAAGATGTTTTTCAACGTTTTGAGGCCATCAACATGGGCATGGTGACGGATGACATCCTCGACGGGTTGCTCGCGATGAAGATCGGATACCTGATTCTGCACGAGGATGCGTTCCCTCAAAAGGTCAGTCCCTTCCCGGCCGCCCAGACGTTGCGCGAACTGATGCGCCATCCGCGCCTCCAATTTCTGGCAAACGACAAGGCCGTCTGGTCGTTTAAGATCCTGCAGGCGAGCAAGGCTCCGGATTCCCAACAACCAACAATAAACAACGAACAACCCTCCGCACTCCCCCTCCTCGCCGCCTGGCAATGGGATGCCTGCGATATGGCGGGTGGGTCGGCCACAGTTGAGAAAGACGGCGTTAATATCTTCATGAGATTGCCAGGCGGCGACGGAACCATACAACTCGATCCCCGGTACCTGTATCCCCTGGAAGGGCTTCGTTATGTTGCGTCCGTTTGCGGAAACGGAAGTCTTGAGGGCACGTTCGGCACGGGACTTTCCAACGACGCCTTCAAAGTGGAGGTGACAAACGGGAATGATTGGATCTGGGTGGAGATGCCCGTTCCCGAATTGCCGGCCCGCCGGCAGACACTTGTCAGACTGGCATTCACGAATATGACCGGACGCGTGGATGTCAGTATGCTCACGCTGATGGGGGGGGAGTGGAAATGGTTGAAACCGGGTGAGCGACTGGTCATACCGGCGGAGTCGTTTTGCGGAACCGGTTATTCCGACACCCATCATGCCGGTATGCATCTGGATAAGGATCGAACCCAGGCCAGCGTGGCTTTTTTCGGGCCTGTCATCCCCGTACTGCCCGGGTGGTATTGTCTTTCGCTGGATTACACGACGAAGGTGGCAGGGGAAGTATCACTGGGTGACCTTTCCGTGATGCGAACGGATGGGCAATCACGAGAAACGATGCCCGTCCTGTCTGGCAAGGAAGCCGTGCTGAACTACCGTCTTGAGAGTCCCCGTCCCCTGCGACTGGAATTCCGCTTCAGCCGTGCCGCCGACATGGTCATCCATTCCGTCACGCTGACGCGGATGGAATAGGGGGCTTTCCCCTTCAGTGTCCGGAACGGTCTGCGGCAGAAGGCGCCCCTTAATATCCCGGTCACGTTCTTCGTCATTGACACCACCCGTCTCGTATTTGCACACTGCTTGCTTATGGCGGAGATGAATCTTCCAAATAAGATCACCGTGGGGCGCATTGGCCTGACCTTTGTCATGGCCGGGTTTATGACGTCGGGTATTCCCTACGGCAAGACGCTCGCCCTGCTGACCTTCGGTCTGGCCGGCCTGTCAGACTGGCTGGATGGCATGTTGGCCCGGAAACTCAATAAGATCAGTGTCTTCGGCCAACTTATGGATCCATTGGCGGATAAGATTCTGGTCTGTTCCGCCTTCGTGAGTTTCGCGGCCATCAAGGTTGTGCCCGCGTGGATTGTCATCGCCATCATCAGTCGTGAGTTTGTGGTGACGGGGCTCCGGTTGCTGGCGAGCCAGAAGGGCAAGGTTCTTCCCGCCGGTCCCTGGGGAAAACACAAGATGTTCTGGCAGACCCTCACCATTGTGGTCATCATGCTCGGGGTGGCCCTTCAGGAGGAACTCCTGCCGGTGATGATGTCCGTTCGGGATCATGCCCGGATCATGCTCGATTTCAACGTCTATTTCACCAAGATCACCCTGTTTCTGACGCATGTGGTGGCGGCTTTGACGGCCATCTCCGGCGCGATTTACCTCTGGGATGGCCGCGATCTTTACATGGAGCAAACCTGATATGATCCAGGACTGGAACATTAAATTACGGTCACTGGTCTGCACGGCCTGCCAGGTCGCCTTTACAGATGGCCAGCCGTATCATACCCGGCTTCTTTTCCAGGAACACGATTACACCCGCGGGGATTTCTGCGAGACCTGCTGGGCCGCGCAACGGGCCGAGTCGTCCGGCTACAGTTCCTGGAAGGGCCTGTTCAAGATGCCGCCCGCCGAACCGGACCGCCGGATCAAGAAGGAGATGGCCGAGACCCTGCTTCGCGATCTGATCAAGGCGGCTGACAAAACCAAGACGAGCGTCCTCTACATCCTCGCCGTCATGCTGGAGCGCCAACGCGTCCTGGTGGAACGTGAAATCAAGACGATGGAGGATGGCTCGAGAGTGGTGATTTACGAACACAAGAAAACGGCCGAGATCTTTGCCATTACCGATCCCCAACTCAAGTTATCCGAACTGGATCTCGTCCAGAAGGATATCATGGCCCTGCTGACGGGCCGGGAAGGCGGCTCGCAGGATCCGGATCATTCCGCGCCGTCCGAGGCGTGACGGGGGATCCCCATGTTTGACCTGACCATCGTCAATGGAACCATCCTGGATGGAACGGGAACGACGGCTCTGAGTGCGGACATCGGAGTCACGGGAGAGTGCATCACCGCCATCGGTGACCTCGGCAGGGCCGAGACCAAAAAGACGCTGGAGGCCCGCGGCCACTATGTCTGTCCCGGCTTCATCGATACCCATTCCCATTCGGATGCGTATCTGTTGATCGAACCCTCGGCGCCCAGCAAGATATTCCAGGGGGTGACGACCGAGGTGGTGGGTAACTGCGGCGCCTCGGCGGCGCCCCGGTCTGGATCGGCCCGCATGCCATCGGATTGGGAGCCTTTTGCCTATCCCGGTCGCTGGAACACGATGGCTGAATACCGTCGTCTCCTCGAGCAGGTGAAGCCTGCGGTGAATGTGGTGGCCCTGGTCGGCCACAATACCGTTCGCGCCTCGGTCATAGGGTATGAAGGTCGGGCCGCCACGACGGGGGAACTGTCCGCCATGGAGCGAATGCTGGAAGCAAGCCTCGATGAAGGCGGACGGGGCCTGAGCACCGGGCTTATCTATCCGCCCGGCATGTATGCCTCGCGGGAGGAAATCCTGGCTCTGGCGCGGATCGTGAAACGAAGAGACGCCATCTTCACGTCGCACATGAGGAGCGAGAGCAGTCGGTTGATCGAGGCGTTGGAGGAGACTACCGATGTGGGCCGCCAGACCGGAGTGCGTGTCCAGGTGTCGCACCTCAAGACATCAGGCGCGGCCAACTGGCACTTGATTGACGCCGCGCTGGAGACGATTGAGAAGGCCCGGCGTGACGGTGTGGAGGTGATGGCGGATCGCTATCCCTACCTGTCCTCCTGCACCGACCTGGATGTGATTTTCCCCGATTGGGCGACGGAGGGAGGGCGGGAGACCGAACTGGCGAGACTGCGGGATCCCGCCATCCGGGCGCGTTTGCGCGCGGAACTTCTCGAGACGCGTTCCGAGCGATCCTGGGGTACCATCACCATCGGATCCACCACGGCGGAGAATGCGCGATTCCGCGGGATGCTCCTTGACGACGTGGCGGCAAGTCTGGGGATGCCCCCTGTCGATGCCGCGCTCTTTCTGATTGAGAGCGACGCCCTGGCCACGAGCGCCTTCTTCGAGGGAATGAGCGAGGATAACCTGTGGAAGATCATGGCCCGGCCGTGGGTGATGATCGGATCCGACGCCTCCCTCCGGGCGCCCTGGGGGCCGTTGAGTCGGGATTATCCACATCCCCGCGCCTATGGAACCTTTCCGAAATTATTACGCGCCTCGCTGGAGGGCCGGACGGTGAGTCTTCCGGAAATGATCCGAAAAATGACCTCGTTGCCCGCCCGCCAGTTCAACCTGCCGCGACGCGGTGAATTGCATCAGGGTGCGTTTGCCGATATCACGGTCTTTGATTCTGAAACGGTTCGGGATTGCGCCTTGTTCAGCGCCCCCCACCGATTGTCGCAGGGGATCTCCCATGTCGTCGTGAACGGGATTCCCGTCCTCGAGAACGGCGCGTTGACGGGGTGGCAATCCGGCCGGTGGATGTAAGCGCACAACCACCGGAACCGTCCTGTCAAACATCAACGTCGTGATTGACTCTCCTGTCCGCCCTATGGCAGGCTTGCCCCGATTCACCCATGGCTCGATTCATCATACACGGCGGAAAGCGGTTAAGCGGAACCTATGTTCCGGGCGGCAATAAAAATGCCGTTCTGCCGATGCTGGCGGCGTGTGTGCTCACGGATCAACCGGTCATTCTCAACAACGTCCCGCTGATCGAGGACGTGCGCACGATGGTGGATCTTCTGGCCGGTCTCGGGGTAGAGGTCGAACTTACGGATCACTCTGTCAAAGTGTGCGCCAAGGGACTCCGGCGCACCCGGCTGGATCCGGAGTTATGCCGCAAGGTGCGCTCGTCCATCCTTCTGGCCGGCCCGATGGCGGCGCGACTGGGGCGCGTCACCCTGTCGCCGCCCGGTGGCGATGTGATTGGCCGACGCCGGTTGGATACCCACTTCCAGGGATTGCAGGCGCTGGGAATCGATGTTGAGGGGGGGCGTGATTTTGTTTTCCGTCGTAAACGTCTTGAGGGCGCCGCCATGGTGCTCGACGAAGCCAGCGTCACCGCGACGGAGAATGTGCTGATGGCCGCCACGCTGGCCCGGGGCGAGACGACCCTCTTCAATGCCGCCTGCGAGCCGCATGTCACCGATCTGGCATTGCTTCTCAACAAGATGGGCGCACAGATTACCGGATACGGTACGAATCGGCTGGTCATCCGGGGTGTCGAATCCCTTCATGGCGCCACACACACGGTTCAGCCCGATTTTATCGAGATCGGGAGTTTCGTGGCCGCCGCCGCCGCGACGGGCGGCGAACTGAAGGTATCAGGCGTGGAACCCGAATCGATGCAGATCATCAGTAAGACGTTCCAAAAACTGGGCATCAAATTCCAGGTGGAGGGGACGGGTCTGACGCTTCCCGCCCGCCAGAAACGCCGGATTCTTCGGGATTTCGGTTCCGCCATCCCCAAGATCGAGGATGGTCCCTGGCCGATGTTCCCGTCTGATTTGATGAGTGTGGTCCTGGTTGCCGCGACGCAGGCGAAGGGTACGGCGCTGTTTTTCGAGAAGATGTTTGAGAGTCGGATGTACTTTGTGGATTACCTGATTGGAATGGGAGCGGGGATTGTGGTGTGTGATCCCCACCGGGTGCTGGTGACGGGTCCCTCGCGCCTGCACGGCACCAATATGGCCAGTCCTGATATCCGGGCCGGCATGGCGCTCCTCATCGCCGCCCTCTGCGCCAAGGGCGAGAGCGTCATCCACAACGCCCAGACCATTGACCGCGGCTACGAACGCATTGAGGAGCGCCTTCGCGCCCTTGGGGCTGATATTGTCCGGGAAGGGTGACGCTCCGGACATGACTGCGCTTGACAGCCACCCGGAACTGGAACGCCGCATTCTTCACGGACTGATTTGTGAGTGGAAGAATGCCGCTGATTTTCTTCCGCCTGCGATTCGAAACGCGCTGGCGCTTCCCGGTTTTGAACTGCGTGACTTTGAGAAGCGGTGGGCTGAATGGAACCGCGAACGGCGGGTCATGGCCTTCAGCCGCAAGTTGGTCATGGATTACCCCTGGATGACCGTCCGTGAGGTTCTGCGCCATGAGATGGCCCACCAGGTGACGGACGAGAGTCTCGGCGGGGCCGATTACCCGCACGGCGCCCGGTTCCAGGAGGCGTGCCGCCTGCTGAATGCGGATCCCCGCGCGGCGGGCGACTACCCCTCTCTTTACGAGGCGGACGCCGCCCACGGACTCGACGACAACGACCGGATCCTGCTTCGCGTGAAGAAGTTGCTCGCCTTATCCGAAAGTTCAAACCGGCACGAGGCCGAACTGGCCATGACGAAAGTGCACGAGACGATTGCCCGTTACAACATTGACCTGCTTTCGGGCACGGCGGATCGGCAGTATTGCAGTCTGTGTCTGGGGGAACCCCGGGTGCGGCAGTCGGCTGACGACTACGCCTTGAGCCGCCTGCTTCAGGATTATTATTTCGTTGAAGCCGTGTGGATCGGCGCCTATGTGGTCAACAAGGGGCAGATGGGCCGGATCCTCGAAATCAGCGGCGCCTCGGAGAATGTCCGAATGGCCGGTTACGTGTATGACTTCCTCAAGAGAACCATCAGGGATCAGTGGCGGGTCTTCCTGAAAGGACGCGCCGTCACGTCCGGTCGTGCCGTGGATTTTGCGCTGGGCCTGTTGAGCGGCTTCTCGGAGACATTGAAGGCCAGGGACGGCGAAATCGAGAAGGAGAGTCCCTCGACCTATTCGTTGATGAAGCGGGATGATGTTCAACTCATGGCCTACATGCGGGCCCGTCATCCCCGGCTCCGGACGAGGCCCGGTTCCGGACGCAGCATCGATGAACGGGTTCATCGCGCAGGCCAGAACGTGGGCCGCCAGACCGTTCTCTCCAAACCCATCGAACACGGAATCACCCGTCGCCGTTTCCTGCTGGAGTGAGGTGGAGCGGCTTTGTATTGCCGGTGAGTCCCGATTCCCGGTATTATCGGATTCGGATGAAAACAAAACTCATCGAGGCGATGCAGGCGGTGTTTGGTGCCGACCCGAGGCGAATCCGTCACGCGATGGCCGTACTGGACTATGCGGAGGCGTTGTTGAAGGACGAACCCGGCGATGGCCGGACGGTGGTGGCCGCCGCGATTTTGCATGACATCGGCATCCATGAGGCGGAACGAAAATACAACTCGTCTGCGGGCAATTACCAGGAAATTGAG
>CAYHEL010000059.1:0-10290 GCA_964355415.1 uncultured Verrucomicrobiota bacterium
GAAAAGCGCGGGGCGGGTTTTCCACCCCGCGCGGTTTAGACACGCGGCGGATCAGTCTTAGCTGATCGTCAGTTTCACGATCCCCAGGGTGCTGGTGACGACGATGTTCGAGTTGTGCTCGACCGTCAGGTCCACCAACTTGGCGCTCACCTGCTGCTCGTACACGCGCACGTCGCCACCGCCCTCGACAGGCGAGACGAAGCGCTTGATGTTCGAGGCGTCCTCGGTGCCCTGACCGGCTTCCGCGAAGAATGCCAGCACGAGGTTGCTGACGATTTCGCTCTTGGTCTGGGCCGCCGTGGCGTAACGTTCCTTGCTGATCCGCACCTCGGAGACGCCGAGGAAGTTCGCCAACTCGGCGAGACTCAGGGTGGAACTGTTCGCCTGGCCGGCGAGGTTCTGGGCGCGCAGCGACAGGATGCGCTTGGCGGCCGCCGTCTGCCCGTACAGGACGCGGTTCGGGTAGAGACCCGACTTGACGTTCCCGGCGATCAACGCGGTCAGGAGGTCCTGATCGGGATCCTTGAGGGCCGTGGTGTCCCAGGTCTTGGCCGTATTCACGGCGGCGCCGGAAAGACCGGTGATGGCGCGGCGGAACTCGTTCCGGTAGATGCGGCGCATCAACCGGCCGATGTTGATCTCGCGCCAGTTGGTCTGGCCTTCCACCTGGTCAAGGTCCACGCGGATCGTGAGTCCCTTGTTGTAGGTGCGGGCCTGAACGCTCGTGCCGCTGAACTCGACGCGCTTGAAGTCCGCACCGATCGCGCGGACATCGTCCGCCTCGGAAAAGAACTCCTGGTCGCTATCGGCCTTCTTGAACTCGAACCGGCGGCCAACGCGCACGGCGGGGGCGACGAACTCCAGGGACCCCTGGATGTCATTCGGGTCGCGGAACCCGACCGCAAAGGTCGTCAGGGGTTCGCTGAAAAACTGCTCCGAGAACCGCGCCTCATTCGCGGACACCACCATACCGGGGGCAATGCTGCCATTGTCCGCGGGGATCATCTCGATCGTATTCGACAGAATCTTCTCTTTCATACTGATTTTCTTTCTTTTTACCGCTCACCGAGCGGTGCTACATCATTCGGTTTGTCCCCGCAGACTGGCGGGGACCTTCAATCAACCACTCACCACACGCTGGACGGGGACGCAATGTGCCACTTCGACCAGATCGCCATCGGCCGCCGCCGCATTCAGGGCGCGGCCCACGATGTAATACGTTCCATTGCCACCGGTGCCCAACGTGGCCACCTTGCCAGCCGCCGCCGCCTGCAGGAGATCCCCGGCGGTGATAGGGGCCGAGGCCACCATCAATACCGTGCCCTGTTTGGACCCGAGCAACTGGACGTTGACGGACTCTTCCGCCGCCGAGGCTTCGTCATTGGCGACGCCCAGCGGGATCTCCGTGCCGGCCGTGGTGACGGCGACGTGGGAGATGTCACTGCCGATCTTCACCAGCACATTGCGCAGGGCCATGGCGGCGTCGGACAGTTTCGTGATGCAGCCGTCCCCATGCACGCCCTCGGCGATGTTGCAGCAGACGACCAGGTTACCCCGGAACAGGTTCCGGGCCATTTCGATCAGTTTCTTCATACTCTTGACTCCTCGTTTCGGTTTAACTTTGCCCGGACACCTGCCCGGGCAGACAATGTGAACATTCAACAACGGACAGGACTACTTCGCGGGTTGCTTCATTGTGTCAAATAAAGCGGCGTGCTCCTTTCTGACGGAGGCGAATGCCGTCTCGTAATCCTCGCCCTTTTCGGACATGCGGGTATTGACCAACGTGAGAACCTTGTCGCGGGTGGTGGCGAGTTCCGGTTTGCGGGACCCGAGGTGTTGCGTGATGGGAGCGACATGGAGGATGGGTTTCATGTTCGACAGTTCAACACTCTTGCCCTCGAAATTCGCGGACAGGTCGGCAAGCCACTTATCCTTGTCCGCCGGGGTGATGACGCCGGCGGCGATGGCGTTGGAGACGACAAGTTCGCGGTGGGCGGCACGTTCGGAAAGCAAGGCACCCTGTGCGGTTTCCAACGCGGCACGGACTTCGTTGGCAGTTGTATTGGCGGTTTCGGCGTCGGCGGTCGCGTCCTTCAGGGACGAGTTGATTTCAGTCACCTTGGCGCATAGATCATCTTCGGTGGCGGTTTCGGGCATGCCGAGTACCGTGAGTAATCGTTTCAACAGGGGCATGGGTTCCTCCTGGGTTTTCTCTTCAGGTTCCGTGACGGCGGGGGTCTCCTCATTCGCCAGGGGCGGGATGCCGGCAATCTGGGGCATGTTGGTCAGACCAACGGAGATCAAGTGGACCGGGGACAAGACGGCCTTGCCATTTTCCCTGGCGATCTCCTTGCAGGCCCAACGGGGCGAGAACCACTTGTAGTGGGCGTTGCTGATGATGTCCTCGCCCGGTTTCGACCACTTGGGGATCAGGGCCAACCCATCGTCGCGGGCCTCCATACCCATGATCCAGGCATAGGACTTGGCGTCCGTGTGCTGGTTCGAGAAGGCGGGGTCATCGGGGTGCCCGATGTAGACGGGCAGACCGCCGAACAACCGGCCGAGTTTGCCCAGGATGCTGTTGAAGTTGCTGACCATGATGTCCGCCTGGGCGCGGGTAAAGCGTTGCACCCCGTTCTTGTGGGGGTGGTCGCCGTAGGGGATGAGCATGGCCTCGGAAGAAACAGAGTAGTCGTTTGACTCTGCGGTCAGGGCTTCCACAAGTTCTTCGACGGCGTTGGAGATGATGAGTAGGTATTTCTTCATGGGGATTGCTTTCATGCTGGGGTTGAGATCAATGCGGATTTCCACTTCAGGGATTCTAGGTCGCGCCATGTGCGGCCGGGCGGCAAGGCGATGGTGTACACGATGTCGTCCAGGGCGGTGGCGGTCCAATACTTGTCAGTCATCAAGCCGATGCCGTGCCATCCCCAATCGTCGCCCCAACTGTTGAGTAGGCCCCGGAACGGGATCCCGGTCTTGATCGTGGTGGAGATGCCGCAGGTGGCGTGCCCCATGCGACTCATGGAGGGTTGCATGGTGTGGGCGATACATCCGTTCTCCGGATCCGCCTCGAACCAGCCGGAGGTCACTTGGTGGCCCTGGACAACAGGAGTATCCGCCAGGACGTTGTTGTAGGTCACGAAATCGGCGGGGACTTCCACCAGGATGGCGTCTTCCGGGATCCACCCAAGATCAACCATGGCCTCGAATCCCTGGTGAATGAAGATTCCGCCCTTCATGACGCCGCCCCAGTGTTTCTTGCGGGCGTTCATCCAGATCCAGTCGCCATCGATCTGGCGATTGCCCGGGATGATGTCGCGGCGGATATAGCGGCGCAACATGCACTCCAACCAGTTCGCCCAGGCATGGCCCACGCAGGAGTCATATTTCTGACTGTAGGTAGGGACGATCCAGTTATACCAGTCATTCAGGGGGTCGTTGAGACCGTTGGCAGATTGCCGGGAGGCGAGGCGTTTCATGGATCCCGATAACAGGCGCGGGATACAACCGACGAGTTCCATGGGGGTTGGGATGGGGGAGATCATGTTACCACCTGGGGGGATGAACGATGCCATTGGTGCCGTCGGTCAGGGGGCCGAGCCAGGGATAGAGCGCGGGATCGCCGGCGGAGGTCGGACTCTTGCAGCCGCCAGACAGGGCGATTGCGGACAGGATGCAGAGAAGAAGAATGGTTAATGGTTTATGGCGCATGGTTATTGGTGCCACTCCGTCAGAAAGTACTCGCTACGTTCCGTGGCCACATTGGCCTTCATATCCTTGACGCGCATCCACCAGACGAGGACCTTGCATCCGGGAGTCAGGTGGTCGGCGATCTTGTTGTAGCCATCGACGATGTTTTCAGTGAGTTTTACCTTCTGGCCGGTCGCGGGCATGATCCAGTCGAACTTTCCGCCCTCCCATTCGGAACCATCCAACGCCGCCATGCAGATCACGGTCATGTGGCCCGTGTTGCCCCAGGGGATTGGATCGTGGTCGAGGTAGAGTTTTCCGCCTTTGATGGTCACGGAACGGATGGCAAACGGAACCACCTTGGCATTTGCCCCATTTGGGCCATGCCATTTGCTGATGACGTAGGCGTTGGTCTTCGGGGCAGGGTCCGGAGTCGGGACGACAACATCGGTGACGATGTTACTGACCACGACGAAGGGATCGGGTTTGGGGATGTTGGTCCGGGCCTTGTCGATCATGGAACATCCGGTCAGGATGGCGAGTGACAGTCCAACGATGGATGCAGGTAGCAGGGATTTACGCATGGTGATTACCTCCAAGGGGATGTTTTTCGAATGACCGGTACGTGGCCGCCCTGGCCTCATCAATCAGGGCATGGTCAAATCGCAACATTGATCCGGAGCCGGAGATATCCGGCCACACGACGTGCACGTTGGTGGCGCCACTGGTCTGATCCAGTACGTCGATGAACTGGTCTACTGCCATCAGATTCAGGTTGCGGATCAGGTTGCTGATGACGCCTTTGCCCTGGTAATCCATGGGACGGGGTTTGGCGATGAGGAGGTAGACGGCATCATAGTCGCGCCAGTTTGACAGGAGGGGGAGATTAAACCTGACCCCGCCGTCAATGTAGTCCTCGCCATCCAGCAACCGGACGGACGGGAAGAGGCCGCAAATAGACATACTCGCGAGGACAGCCTCGGTCGGAGTGGACGCCAATTCAGGGCGGGCCACATTGACGACCTCCCCGGTGCGGCGGCGTACCGCCCAGGCGCTGAATGGTTTCCGCAACTGGGACCAGGCCGGGGGCAATATGCCTTCCAGGGATATTCGGATGCGATCGTTATCCTGGATGGATTCGATCCAGGGTAGGCGCAGTTTCCAGAACCGCCGTTCATGCCGCAGGTATGAGTCCGAATATTCACGCAGGTGGTCGGCGAACCCCTTGGCGGAGAATCCGGAGGCATTGGCCGCCCCCACAATGGCGCCAGCGGAGGTCCCTGATAATTCGCTGGCATAGATCCCCATCTCGGTCAAGGCCATCCAGATCCCGGCATGGATATCCAATCCCGGCATTCCGCCGCCCGAGAGCACGAACAAGTTCCTTTTTTGTGTTTCTTGCGCCATATCAGCAACGTTCCTTTGCCTGATGCCTGCAAACCGCATTGCAAACCACTGCAAAACGACGATCCCCGGGGGGCGCGTATGTGGACACCCCGGAACGGCGTGTAGGGGAAGCCAGAGGGGTTTTCGGGCAAATCGCCTTGTTCACGGTTTGGCCTCCGGGGTTTTGTCCTGGATTGATTTCGCCAAGGCGGCTTCCAACGCCTTCGCGGTTGCAGGATCCGCGCCGATGGATTTCAACAGGGCCGGGAGTTCGTCCCGGAGTTTTGTGAGGGCCGGGATAATATCCCGCTCTGGCAATGCGAGGGCCTGTTCGATCCGGGTGCGCAACGGGGCCAGATCCTCCGCCATGGCCTTCGCCACCGGCGCGATCGGGGGATTGAACACCGAACGCCGGGCATTGGGTAGGATGGGCATGGGCGCGGGTTTTGCCGGCAAGATGTCTTCCTCGTCGGACGGGAGGGGCCGGCCGTAGCGTTCGGCCAGGGCGGAAATGGACGTGGGCAATCCCATGCCATGCAGGCCCTGGTCAATGGCAAGTTCCTTTTGCACGTCCTGCCTGGTCTTGGGTTTGAGGTTGAAGTAGGCGAGCGGTTTGACGCCCCGTCCGAACCGGTACTCGATGACGAGTCGGTCCACATTGCGGCGCAGGGTCTCGGAGATCCACCGGCAGTCGTCCTCCTCGATGATGGCGGCTTCGTCGCCTTGCAAGGATGCCCCGGCCCCGTCGCCCTGTCCGGAACTGATGGTGGAGAGATCGGCGCCGCGCCAGATGGCGGCCATGGCGCGGTCCATGCGTTCCACCAGGGGCGGGTAGGGCAGTTGGCCTTGGGTGGCGAGGTCTATCTTTTCGATGGTGGCCCCTTCGTTGGTCACGATGGACCAGTCGGCGGCGAAGTTCTCGACGGCCGTCACGAGGGCCAGCCATTCCGGACTGCCCTGGGCGGCGCTGGTCTTGCCATGGATACCCGGCATGCCGTGGCGTTCGTTGTAGATGACCCAGTCCTTGAGCGAGAGGGATTTGTACATCCAGGCCACAGAACATGCCGGCATGAGGCCATCGCCGCAGGCCACAGACCAGGCGGCGGGATCCATATCAACGCCGTACACGCCGTTCTCGGTCTCGATGTAACGCAAACGGCCGGTGGTGTTCTCGAAGAACCAGACTGGGGCGCGGCGGAATTGGGCGGTGAAGACATCACCAGGTTGCCAGACTATTTCGTGGACGCAGTACCGGAACGCCTGGGCGCTCATCATCTGGCGGACCAACAGGGAGACCTCGCCCTGGTCGTTCTCGTCCACGGAATCGGTCACCGTGATGTTGTTCCAGAACTCGTTCAGTGCCTCGGCATGGGCCTCGGCGGCGTTGGTGTCGTCAGTCTCGACGGTGCAGACTTCCCACTGGTTGCGGGAGACGGACTTGCATCGTTTGGGCACCACGGACGCAAGCAGATCATCGCGTTCGATGATGGCATCCCAGAGTAGGGTGGGTTGACGCAGGAAGCCGACCTTGAACTGGTCCAGGTACTGGGCGAGCAATTCCGGAGTGGCGGACCGGATAGGGTTGAACCGGGACCGGATGTATTGTTGGACCCGAGCGACGCCGATCTGGGATTGTGTGTTCTGTGGCTTCATACCAGGGCAACCCGTTTGGTGTTGCGCGTGATGCCGCGCGTGTTGTGGACAGGGGTGAACGCGAACGGACCGGCCGCCTTGCCGCCTGCATGGAGGGCGAGGGCCAGCGACCAGAACCGGTCACTGTGGCCGCTCTTGGAACGATCGGCGGTGAAGCGAATGTTGCCCGCGGCGGTGGTTTCTTTCTTGATCGCCCTGAGATCGTTGGCAATCAGGCGATCCGCCGGGAGTTTGATGGAGTGATCCTCAAAGGCGGCCCGGACGGGATAGGCCAGGGTTTCCTTTACCGGCCCGGTAAAGGAAATGCCCTCCACCTTATAGGTCCCGAACCGTTTCTGTGCGCGTTCGGTGAACTGCCGGCCGATCCCGGTCTGGTCGATGCAACAGCGGCGCAGTTGCGGGAGGGCCAGATAGGGATAGATGTTTTCCTCCTGGTCGGCAAAGCAGACGTTCTGCAACTCGATCCGTTTGCGGAGGAAGTAGACGCCGGACACCTTTTGGAAAACCCAGAAGCAGGTCAGGTCGTTGTCGCGGCCAATATCGATACCCGCATAGAGGTCATGTTTGCAGTCCTGGAACTGATCCATGGTCCATTCCCAGGACTCGCCTGCAGGGAACTCGCAACCGGAGATCATCTCGTAGGAGATGAAGGCGGTGTTCTCGTCCGCGGGGATGCAGCAATACTCCTGCAACCACTGTTCCTCGTCCATGCACTCGGCGCGGGTACGTTTGAGAAAGTCTTCGCGGGACTCGTTGCCGCCGGACTTGGTGTTGATCTTCTCGACAAGGCCCTGTTCCACAGCGTCCTGGAGAGTGACCTTGTGATGACTCCAACCCATGGGATTACCATTGTCCTGGATGCCCCGAATGAACTCGTTGAAGGCAGTGGCGGCGCCACGGTGGGTGGAGATGACTTCGAGTTGGCCGCCCCACTGCGTGACAGGTTTGGCGATCCGGAAGAGGAGGCGTTGGTCCTTGTGCAAGGCGAACTCGTCCAGGATGACGTGCCCGCGTTTGCCCGCCAGGGCGTTGGGATTGCTGGAGAGCGAGTAGATGCGGCGGCCGTTGGCGAACTCCAGTACGGAGGCGCTGGCCTTGCCATCATCGCCGATCACCATCTGACCCAGATCCTCGGCGGCGAGTTTCAGGATGCCGGACCAGTGTTTGCAGTCTTCAAGAAAGAGTTTCGCCTGGACATCGTCGCGGGAAGAGACCCAGACATCGAGGCGGGAATCGGCGGCGGCCGCGCGGCGGACGGCGGAATAGGCGGTGGACCAGGACATGCCTATCTGGCGGGATTTCTCAATGATCTTGAGACGCGAATCGTCCTTGATCCACCGTTGTTGGAAGGGCATGAAGAATTTTGGGGCCGGGGAGGTCATAGCAGGTTCAATGCCTCCTCGATGGTCTTCAATGTTTCCGGAGTGATTCCGCCCTTGGTTGAACCCGCGGCGGATAGGGCGGCCCTGGCCTGGGAGACCTTGTCCTCCAGCATCTTCAGGCGGCGGAGTTTGATGTCGATATCCTGGGATTCCTTCCGACCCTTCATCAGCATGGCCAACTGTTCGCCGTATAGTTTCAGGTTGAGGGGATCGCGACTGACTACGGCATCCAGGTAGAGTTGGGAGAGTCCGGCAATAACGGCCTCGTTGATGTCGCCAACTCCGGTGAGGAGTTTTTCGAGTTCGCCCTTGTCCGCCATGGCCTTCTCCAGGGTCCAGACGGTCTCCTGTTCGCGGGCCCACTGGTAGAAACGACCGAGAGCGGATCGGCTGGGGGCCTTGATGTTCAACTCCTCGGCGACCACCTCGCAGGTATCCGGGCCAATGCCGTGCCGTTTGACCAGGTCAAGGGCCTTGCGGCACTTCTCTGGTGGCAGGGTGGCCCACCAGGCGGATGAGTTGACGGCGCGGTCGCTCATGGGTGGCGCAGATCCTCCATGGCGGCTTTGCCGGCAAGGGTGCGACTCCAGCGGGTTTCGCCAACTATGCCGATGGTTTTGGAGATCCAACCTTTGTCCGAGGCGTGGCGGATGTTTTCGCGGGCTTCGTCGGTGGTGAAGGGGATGTGGGATTTGATGGACAGGGTATCGATCAACACATGTTCCGCCAGGGAGATGCCATCCAGTTGGCAGAGGATTTCGAGGATGCGGAGGGTTAGGAGTCGGTCAACCATTGGGATTCCTCCGGTGGTTTTCGATATGGTCATCAAGGCGGCCTTCAACGGAGGCGATGGAAGGGATCAGGTCAGAGATCCGGCCGTGGATGGCATTGGCTCGGGATTCCGCCAACTTGTTATGTTCCGCAAGAGCGCCATCCAGTTTCAGTCCAAAACTCTCCAGTTGCCGGTGGATATGGGCGAACTTTTCCGACTCAGTAATGCGAGAGTCCTGGTGAGATTGACGGCAATCGGCTTTGGTCATGTACTGCGGATGTTCATGACCGACGGGGGCGTAATGTTCGGAGGCCTGGACGATCAGCGGGGATTGGATCTCGCGCTTCTCTGATCGGCCGGAGAGTTTGAGCCAGACCATGAGGGTGTTACCAATGACGCCAGCGGCCAGGATCCACATTCCGATATTTGAGGCGTCAGTCATTGAACATGCTCCCGGATGGCGATGGTCACAGCGGCGACCAGTGCGGTGTAGAAAACAAAAGCGCCGAAAACCCCACGCCTGACCCATTTCTCGCCATCTCCAGGCGCGGATGACATGGAACCGGCCGTGGCCGCGAGGGTGCAGATCAAGAAACCGATGATCGAGGGGATGATGTATTTCATGGTCTGTGGTTTGGTGTCTGAAGTCTGGAGACTCCGCCAAAGGCGGTAAAAGGTGGGACGCCCGAGTGGCCTCGAAAGGAGGGAAGGCAACTCGGGGTTACTGCGATCCGGGGAACAACTCCGGATGTCCCAAGCAGGATCGGGGGAACCTGCTTACAGCATTGCGGCATGGTTGGTGCGGCAAAAATCATGATGCCCCCCGTGAGAGGGTGAGTTCTTCGATGGCGAGGCCGACGGCCTTGAGGATGACGCCGAGCGAGGCGGGGGATTGGAGGGCGGGGTCGGTGACGGACGCAACGGTCTGACCGTCAAGGATGATCGTCACCGTCCCGGCCTTTACAGTGCGGGGTTTAACCCGCGTGACATGGGGCACCTCCTGCGTACTGACGACTCGCGTTGATCTGTGTTGTTTCACAGGCGCGATGATGCGGGAGGCGGCGAGGGAAGAAAACCCCAGCAGGCGCAAGATAAGCAAGACTGGCAACTATTGCAGGAGAGGCAACGGGATCAGAAGGCGCAGAAGACGCAGTGCGAGGAAAAATCGAAAAGAGGAAAATTTGGAGCGGTCTCAGTCTTTAATGAAAGCCCTATACTGGTGAACCTTTCCCCATAATTCCGCCTTGAAGGTCTCTGTTCCGGTTACAATGGTTTCTCCAGGAATCAGGCGCACATCGTATTCATTAACCTCTTTCAGTAAGTAGTCTTGGAAGTCGTAAAACTTGATGCGGATATTTTTGGTTAATGGGGCGTCGTTCAGGTTGATGACTCTTACTTTCC
>CAYHEL010000060.1:0-4478 GCA_964355415.1 uncultured Verrucomicrobiota bacterium
CAGAATTGCCCGCTGCTGATATCGGCCGCCTCACCGACACCGCCTTCCTCGCCGTCCGACCCATAACTGATGATTTCGTAGGGTTCATTCTTCCGTCCGGGAACCAGATAGACATAGGGATTGCCCCAGGGATCATTCGGCAGTTTCCGGCTTTCCAAATAGCCTTCCGGCGGATAGTCCCTGGGAATCGGGGGAATCGCGGGGGCGACACAAAGCGCCTCCAACCCCTGCGACGTGGCCGGGAACTGGGCGTGGGCGGCCTTGTACATCTGGAGGGCCGTCTGAAAAGTCTTGATCTGGGCGCGCGCCGCCTCCACTTTCGCCTTGCGAAGATACCCGGACACAGACAACCCGACCACGCCTGACAGGATGCCGATGATCGTCATGGCAATCAGAATCTCTATCAATGTAAATCCGCTCTTCTGGTTCATCAGTCCTCCCCGTCGCCCCCGAGTTTGCCGCCGCAGAATTTTTCGTAAAGGGCATCCAATTTCGCGAGATAGTACGGCACATTCTCGTCGCGCTCAACGGGATTCCATTCCGATACCAGCCGCGCCGACGAAAACACCGCCACGCTCTTCTTCGTGCCGCTCACATAGTAAGACACCTGATCCCCGGCACGATAGTCACGTCCCGACTTCAGCGCAAGTTCATAGGCGGCGTTCCGACCGCGCCCCTTCCCGTCAATCTTGGCGACATAGGTGGCGGGGGCGTCCTGAAGCGTCTCCGTCTTCGACAGCCGGGACACGGGCCACTCCCGGTTCCGAATGCCGGCCTCATACCGGGTTTTCAGATCCGGCAATTCCAAGTCGCGTCCTTCCAGTTTGAGGCGGATCATGTCCTTGAGAAAGGTTCTTTGGAACGGCTCCAGTCCGCGCGATTTGAGCGCCGCGCCCTTGATGATGATCTCACCCTGTGCCGTCAGGAGGGCATAGTTTTTCATCTTATAACTGAACATGGCGGCATACTCTCCGTCGAATTCGATATCAATTCCCGCGGGGAGCGAGGCCGCGAAGGACTTCCTGAAGGCGGCCTGCTTCACCTCCTGCGTATCCGGCGGAGGGACATAATAGATGCCGTCCGTGTCAATCTCCACCGGCGCCGCGCCATGCGCCCTCAGCCAGTCCACCATCGATCGGAGCACGTCACGGCCCCCGGCCGCGACTTTTTCGGCGGCGTCAAAATCGCTGAAACGCGCCTGATCAAACCCCAGATATCCGTAGAAGGAATTGATCAGGATCTTGAAGGTCGTCTGCAGGGCGTTGAAGTGCGCCCTCTCGTGAGCCGTCGCCGCGGCCTTTTCCTGTTCTTTGGCCTCCAATCGGAACCGGCGCAACTGTTCCAGAAGCCGGAGAAACACCCCGAGGGCATCCGTCCGCGGACCGATCCGGCGCGTCAGCATGAGCGAGGGATAGAGTGAACGGACATCGCCGTGATGGACGTTGCGAACCACCCCCTCAACAAAGAGATCCGTATATCCACCCGCGAAGGGGCGTCCCTTGTCCGGCATGGCTATGGCGCGTCCCTGTCGCGCATAGTCACGCAGGATGAGGGCGTCGATCTTGGTGGCGTTACCCCTGACGCTGATGTTCTGGTAGGAGAAGGGGATCCATTGCGCCTGGACGAAGACACTCTGCGACAAGAGTCGGCTGAGCGCCTCGGTCTCCTCGATATCGTGCCGCGCATAGCGCATGACCTTGTCCGGATCCCTGAGAAATTCGGACGAAATGGCGTTTCCCTCAATGGTGACGCGATCCGCAGGCGCAATCCCGAAATGGCGCGCCACATTCTTGAGGCTGTAACTGTCCAGGGATCGGTGCGTGAGATCGTAGGCCTGAACCAGAAAATAGGTGTCGATGATCTGCCGACCGATGAGTTCAAAGCGGGTATAGGAAACCGTGCGATCCCCGATGTTGAAACGGCTGGGCCGGGATTCGGGTTCCTGTCCGTTTCGGCCCAGCGCCAGTTTGACCCCGCACCGCCGGGCCCGGGCGGCAAGATAGGGCAGGTCGAAATTGAAAATGTTGTGGCCTTCCAGGACATCCGGATCCCGTTCCCTCACCCGGGCCACGAACTTTTCCAGGAGCGTCTTTTCGTCCCATTCCGCACCCGACAACACCTCGCGCCAGCCCGACGAATCGCCCAGGGCAATGGCAATGATTCGATCCCCTTCCCGATCCGCATTACAGAACTCAAATCCCGCCGATGTGAAGCACTCAATATCCACCTGCATCCGGCGCATGTCGCCGAACAGCATTCCCTTGAAGAACGTGCGCCCGCTTTGCAGGAGATACTGCTGCACGGGATCGGTGAGCAGAAAAAACGGGGCCTGGGGATTGCCCGCCGTGACCCCGGATGTCTTGGCAAGCCAGGTCCTGGCTTTCTGGCAGGCCTTCCAAGTCGGGAAGGTTGCCCTCCACCGGAAAGGCGCGTCCCCGTCGAGCGTGTCGATCTTCGAATCCCTGACCGGCCCCTCCAGCAGATCCTCACGGGCAATCCAGATAAACGGGCTGAACGGTTCCGAGGTTATTCGGCGACGCTCCCCGTCGCGCCAGAAGAGGCTCATGCGATCCTGTCCGGCCTGCTCCTCATGCTCGACCGCCACGAGACCCGGCGACGGGTCGGAACCCATCAGAAGCGCATCGGAAAAGAGAAACGAAGGGTTCATGATCCCGTCAATCCCGCCGTCCGGATCCCAACCTGACATTCGGGAATGCGGCGAAGAAGAGTTGGAAGGTGACGCGGTATTCGTCATCCTGAATGCTACCGTCGTCGCGGGTATAACCGGGAAGAACACTTCCTCCGAGTGTGACCACCATACAGTCAAACGAACGGGCAACCGTCACCCCCTGTTCCTCCAGCCGCGACGTCTGGAATTCAAACCGGTCGTAGAGGCCGTATTCCCACCGCTTATTGGGAGCGTAGGCAAGATCCGAAATCAGGAGACTGCTCTCATCCACCCGATACCGGTGTTCCATGCCGGCCCGCCAGGAGTCCTGCCTGAGCACGGCCCGGGTATTGAACGTGGTGATCCGGCTGGCATACGTGTCGTATTCGCCATCGGCATAAATATAACACCGGTCGGCGGGATGGAACTCCCCGGCCCACCCCACCGTTGAAAAAGGCTTGTCCTTGTCCGCCTCTTCAAAACTGTAGGTGGTGTACACATCCATGGACACGACATCCGTCACATCCTTGTTTCTTTTGGTCTGGAACCGGTTTCGCACACCGAACCTCAAGTCATTCCGGCGATCCAGGGCGTCAATTTCGTCAAATTGATACAGTTGAGCCGGACGGAGGTTGGGCTCCGGGACATAGGTATAATCCGTGTAGGGTTCAACCACATGACGCCAGCCGGTGCCGAACATATTTTCCTCGTTGCTCAGCAACTTGAAGGCCCGGAATGAGGTTTCGAGGCCTATATTCACAAGGGACCGCACATCGCTTCCGGAGGCCTTCCCGACGGTGGAGATGTTGGTTTTGGAACTCGACGTCACAACCCAATTAGAGGCGCCGGCCAGACTGTTGCTTGTCAGAACCGAAACCATCTGGGTCACCGTGCTGTACTGCACCGTATCGGAATAAAACGTTTCGCGAAATCCGGCGCGGGGAGTGATATTCAGGAATCCAAAATGGCGGGTTGGATAGTAAAACTCATGACTGGTGTCGAACCGGGCGGACGTGTAGTCCTCCTCGCCGGATCCGGCCACATGCGATTTCTGGAGATACGAGGCGGAATTCTGGCTTTCATAGTAAAAGGGAGAATCCCCGATTTCGACACGCGGCACGGAAAACGCCAGTTCCGGAAGACGGTCAACGGACTCGAAAAAATCATTCAGGCGGCTATAGACGGATAGACTCAGCGAATACGTGTCGCCGCGATGCATCAGCATGGCGGAGTTCTGGGGTTGAAAACTGTACCGGTATTCCCGCTCAAAGAAATCCGACAGCACATACGGATCGCTGAGGTAGGTGGCGTCGGCGAGAACATAATCGCGGGGACTGAGCGCCTCGAGATGATCAAAACTCAGGCGGTATCGTTGGGAATCGACCAGGGTGGCATGGTTGCCCTTGTCGAAATCCTTCCGGACACCCTGATCATCCATGGCATAACCGTAAACACGGCCTTTGGAGAGTCCATTGGTTGAAATCCAACCCACCTCCTGCCCGACAGCCGGACCCCGCGCGGTCCGGTAATCCACATGGGTGATTCCCCTCAGGGTCGGCGTCATCCAGTACT
Source organism: uncultured Verrucomicrobiota bacterium (assembly GCA_964355415.1). Classification (GTDB taxonomy): domain Bacteria; phylum Verrucomicrobiota; class Kiritimatiellia; order CAIKKV01; family CAITUY01; genus JAABPW01. Next base: position 4,241 of record CAYHEL010000060.1, read on the forward strand.
TGGTGGACGTCAACAGGAATGCGCCCATGCGCCCCCGGTATCCCGCCATCACCGTTGTTCCAACCGTCCGGTCATTCAGGGCGCAATACCAGTAAGGAAGGTAGACCATGGGGATCCCTCCAAACCGAATCACCATGTGGCGGGCCACGAGATGATCGTTTGGATAGACCCGCATCCGCTTGCATGTCATGGAATAGTGATAGTGATCCGATGTGTTGGTGCAGGTGGTTAAGACCGC
>CAYHEL010000060.1:4578-10112 GCA_964355415.1 uncultured Verrucomicrobiota bacterium
ATGTCATGGAATAGTGATAGTGATCCGATGTGTTGGTGCAGGTGGTTAAGACCGCATGTTCGAGAAGCATATAATCATTGGTCTTGGACGCCTCGTGGGCGGTCACCTGGAAGGGATCAAACCGGGCATGGAAGACGCCTGTTTCCCAGGTTCCGTCCCGGAGATTGTAGGAGAAGGTGTCGCCGCGCCAGACCATGTTGGATTTGGTGAAGACCACGTTCCCGCTCGCCAGCGCGGTATCCGTCACCTTGTCAAAGGTAATCGTGTCCGCGGTCAGTTTTTCGGTTCCGCGGGTCACCTCCACCCCCCCTGAGGCGATCATTTTCTTGCCGCCCTGCTCAAAGTCCATGTTGGGCGCCTTGACGTCCACAGGAATCGCCGACGTGGCCGAAAAACTATTCATCATCCCGAAAGGATTGGTTGCGGCGCCGGCGGAGGCCGCCATCACCAGCGCCAAGGCCGCACTACGTAGATATTTTACCACCGATAGTCTCCCCGATTATGAAAAGTTTAACGCGACACCTTCTTCAGACCTTACATGATACCCTTGTGCATGGCCAGTCTGAAGCTTGGGAAAATGGCTAGAACCAGCCACTCTGATCACGTTCTTTTTTTGACAACTCATTCAGCAGTTCACGCGCCCTCGAATCCAAGGCGGAAGACCGTTCCGGGCTCTTCATGATAAGGGCCAGACTTTCGCGGGCTTCCTTGTATTTCCCGAGCCGGAACTGGGTCTCTGCGGCGTTTAAATAGACCTCAAGCCAGGCATAATCGCCTTTCTTGACCATTAACAGGGCCTTGTTCATATAGTCTTCCGCCTGGATCAAATTCCCGGACTTCATATAAACCAATGCCGCTGTGTCGTAGAGGGCGAAGTCCTCCCGTTTCGATTTCAACATCTCGGGGAGCAAGGCCGCCGCCTCCCCGACTCTCAGCGGATCCTGAGCCAGGGTAAAAATCAGGTTATTCAACACCGTGAGATCATCCGGGAACTTGATGCGGCAGGATTTCAGGATGGCAATGGCCCGTCCCACGTTACCCTCGCGCCGGGCGGCCTCAGCCGCCATCAGATAGGTTCGGGGCAACGCCTGCTTCTTCCCCTCCTCACGCGCCAGGGCGTCTTCCAGAACACCCAGGGCGCGATCCGTCTGTCCCTTTCGGAAATACACCTCGCCCAAACGCTCCGTCCAAACGCTTTCCTCCGGATACTGCGAGGCCAAGCCCTCCAAGGCCCGGATCACGTCGGGATCCGCCTGTCCCGAACGGATTTTCAAGCCGATGATGATCTTGTAGAAAGGCCAGGGTTCCAATGCCTGCTCGGCGCCCGCCCTTGCGCAGGTGAGCGCCCAGGGATAATCTTTGGTTTTGATGGCGCACGTCAACCCGGCCACATAGGCGGGCAGCAATCCCTGCCCCTCCTTGATGGCCGCCCGGGCCGCTAGACAGGCCGCATTGGTGTAATCGCGCCGGACCAGAAAATCCGCCGCCCGCACCAGGGTTCCGGGAGAGGCGCGCCGCCCGTCAATCATTCCCGACACCTCCTTGCGAGCCCACTCCGCGTCAGCCCCGCTGCGAACCTGCGTCACCAGGTTTGCCAGCCAGAGCTCACCATCATAGGGGCAGGCGGTTCTCGCGCGCCCCGCCAGGGTTGCGGCGCCATCGCGCGGGGGTGTCGGGGCGCTCTGTTGGGAGTGGGACAAAATCAGTTTCAACCGCCAGAGCAGACTCCATCCGGACTGATGAACCAGGGCCTTTGAAATCGTCACATCCGCCTCATTGGTGCGGCCCTGCCGCATCAGGAGCAACCCCAGTTCGTTGAGGGCGACGGCCTTTTCCCGCGCATCCCGGCCAACGGCCTCCCACGACGCGACATCCGAAGCCGCCCCCCGCCCCTTCTGCTCATACCAGGCGATCTTGAGCGTATTAAGCGCCTTCATGAAAGGCGCCTTCCGATCCTTGACAGCCTTCTTCTCGCGCTCGTAATCAGCGTCCCCGATCCGCCCGCCACGCCACTCCAACGACCATTCCGCAGGCGGCAACAGTTCAGTCTGACGTTTCGGGACGTTCAATTCCCCAAGACCCTCCGTCAGGATCAATTTCTGCCCCTCCATCACGCGCCCTGTATCCATCAACAACTTGGCGCGGATCGAGGCATGAGCCTGATTCTTCATGCCATTCACCACGAACAGGGCCTCTTCGCCAAACCCGAAATAACTCCACATGCCCGCCATGGCCAGCGCCCACTCCTCCGACTCCGGGTAATCCCGCCGGGCCTCCTCCATGCATCCCATGGCATACCCCCCGAGATCCAGCGACATGGCCGCATTCGCCAGGTCAATCCAGACCGTCAGAGGCGGGTGTGAATCCAGCCGGACGTACTCGCCCAGACTTTCAAAACACGATTCCCAATCCGAGCGCGCCTTGAACAAATCCGCATGAGCCAGCAGGAAATCACGGTGCCGGCGCGGATTCTTTCCCTCGAATTGATCCAGTTTTGCGTGAGCCTCATCCCACCTGCCCAATTCACCCAATACACGTCCCCATAATAGCTGAAGTCGAAAGTCGAGTTTCTTCCGGGACTCCATTTTCTCCAACGCGTCAAGGCACAGTTTCAGGCGCCGCTGATAGCCCTCTCTTGTGATGATCCCGCCCAACTCGTCAGCCAGCGGAATCCGTTCCCACAGTTCCTTCCAGGGCGACTGTCTCGAGGCCAGTTGATAGAACGGCTTGATATCCACCGTCACTTGTCCCGGCGCCGCCACCCCGATCAGTTCATGTCTGAAACTGAACCATTTTCGACCATATTCGGCAGGGGCAATCATCAGCATCGGATCATCGGGCGCCACCGTCATCAGGCGCCGGTAGGCAAGCCATCCGAGATCAGGCCTTCCGATGGAGAAGGCGCCATCCATGGCCATCGTCAGGTCGCCGGGATTCAACTTTCCCAAATTGGAGGTGAAAATCGCCTCAAACCTGCCCACCCACTCCGAATCCGGCCATTCATGGGCGACTCGGACGACGGGATTAAGAAACAACGTATTGAGTTCGCGGTCTTTCATCGCCCGGCGAAGCACATTGGCCGCCCCGGTGATGTCATTGACACGAAGATGAGACTCCGCCGCAATCACTCCATGCAATGGAATGGCGTAAGGTAGAATCGAATCAGACTTCCGGATCGAGTCCCACAAATCCCGCATGGCCATGTAGGGAAACAACTTGCGGATCCCCTCCTTCGTGCCGACCCCGCGCGCCGCCTTGACGACATAGTCGGCGACGTCATTGGGCCGGTCCATCACCGCGCTAAATTCAGCCAGCACCAGGGCCACGGCCGGCAAATCACGGGATGCAGCGGGCAGGGATGCCACCACCTCGGCCACCTCGCTGATCCGCTTGAGTTCCATCAAGGCATGGGCCTCCAAAATACGTTCCCCAATGCTTCGGAGCGGGATCGGCCTGCGACGGATGATACGCAACCCCTCCTCGAGTTTGCCCCGGCTGATCTTAATCCGGGCCAGATCCAGCAACAGGTCATCGTTCGCCGGCTCCACCGCCAGCGCCACCATGACCGCCTGCTGGGCATGTTCATAATCAGAGGTGGTCATCATTCCCTCCGCAACCCCCCGGATCATCTCAACCCGGTGATGGGGCGTCATCCTCAAGGCTACCACCAGAATCACCGCCAGTAACGTGACTCCCCCCAATCCAACCCGCCACCAGGAAAAAACCAGCCGCCAGAACACCGGCCAACGCCGCAACTTCTCGTCATCCTCGCCGACTTCATCATTGACCTCTTTTAATTTCTTGCGATGGAGCCGGGCCTGAATCCACTGCCGGATCAGGACGGCATCGAGATGGATCAACGCCACCGCCAGCAAGAGGAAAACCCCCATGGTGTCATGAAGCACCTTGTCATTCCAGTCCGCCGGCTTCTCCATCCCGAACCAGACGATCCCCGAGATGCGGATCACATTCAGAACCAGAACCTGAGCCAAACCCAACAGAAGCATCCAGACGATCGTCCGGAGCCGGAACCGCATGAGCAGACCCAGCCCGACTCCGCAGAGCAGCACCGTCACGGCCGTCTTCAATCCGCTGCAGGCCTCCGGAACGCCGAACACCCTGGCTCCGGTTCTCAGCACAAAGCCATCCCCCCAGACCCTGACATTGATGAACTGGAGAAGCCCCTCGCTCAACTTCACGGACAACCATTGCATGCTCATTTGCACGGGCCCGAACAACTGACTCGGGAGAGGATGGATCCAGTACACCAGGACGAGGGCCAGGATTAAATCTTTGCCATACCGCCGGGGCAATACCCACGACAAGGCCGAATACAAGACCAGGAGAATCCCGAGCCACTCCACCTGATGGACGGGAATGATGATGCCGATCAGGGCCGATCCCATTCCGAACGCGCCCAGCGCCGCCAGTCCCCACGCCGGTAATTTGAATCCCCCGCCCTCGGGTTTCTCCCTGAAAATCAACATCACGGCAAACAGAGAACCCAGGAAAAAAGTGAGGGCACCATTCTGCCCCGACGCCAGACGGGTAAAGTTGGCCCAGACCCAGGCGCCAATCAGAACCAGGGCCGAGAAGAACACCAGCCGGTTCGACCAGGTCATGACTTTTTGATCAGAAGTCATTGAAGTAGCCCAGGGTCATCCCCACGGTATCACGGGTTCCCGCCAGTTGCGGATTGGGACTCAACCGCTCCAGGTGCTCGACGTAGGCGTATAACTTGAGGCGCTCCGTCAGCGTCTTGACCAGTCCCGCCGTGGAGGCCCAGGTATCATAGTCATTGCTGATGAAAATCGCATCGGCTCCGATTTCTCCCGCCTGGGATTGCCCGTTCATCCGCATCGTATAGGCGGAAGCCAGGGTGAGCGCCAGATCCTGCATCAGCGGACGGGACGCTGTAATCTGGCTCGTCCAGTCGGAGTAGGAGGACGCATTCGCCAGTTTTGTCTTGACCGTTTCGTAAGCCGTTGAGACGCCGACCGCCCAGGACTCGGGATCCGCCCACCGGATGGTGTACCCCAGGGCATCAACCACTTCAAACCCGGCCATGAACCCGGCCCGCTGCTGGCGCGAACAGGTAATGCCGTGGGAGAGGGTGTCGGTCAGGCGTGTCTGCAATCCAGCCCGCCCGATCACCGTATCGGAACTCCCGTTGGTCTCATAATTCCCCCCCTGCGTCAGAGTGCCCATGCTATACCCCAGTCCGGCGTTGATCGTACTGTTATCGGTAACATCGGAGTTCATGTAAACCATGACGTCCTCCTGAAACTGCTTTCCGCGTGACGTTAGGTAATCGCGCCAATACGTGTCGCTCCGGATACCGGCCGCGGTAAGAGGATTGACCTGCTGGCGATAGTCCGCCATCTGGTGGTACACCACGCTCCGACTGATGTCATAACTGTTGTTCTGGGGAATCGTGTCGATCCGTTCAAGAGAATAGCCGAGCGTCTTGTCCTCGGCCATCTGCCAATCCAAGTCAAACCCCAGCATATTCTGAAAGACCGGATAGCGCTGAC
>CAYHEL010000061.1:0-10007 GCA_964355415.1 uncultured Verrucomicrobiota bacterium
TGGCGACGGAGAGAGAGCCTCCGTGAAGGGTGATGATATCCTTCGAGATGGCGAGGCCGAGGCCGGAACCGGAGGTGTGGTTGTTGGCCCGAAAATAGCGTTCGGTGACGCGCGGCAGGGCTTCCTGGGGAATGCCCATACCGGAGTCGGTGACCGTGATGCGCACCAAGTTTCCGTCGCCGCTTTGTTCCAGGCCGCAAACCAAGGCGATGAAGCCCCCGCGCGGAGTGAACTTGACTGCGTTACCGAGAATGTTATGGATGACGCGCTGGATCATGTTGGGATCGCAACGGACAAATGGGATGGCGGGATTCAGGGTGGATGTCAGGGTGATGCCGGCGGTTTCCGCCTGGTAACGCAGGGAGTCCACGCAGCGTGAAATCATGTGTCCGAGCGGGGTGGTAATCGGGGACAGGGTGAGCGCCTTGTTTTCCAGTTTTCCGAGATCGAGGATATCATTGATGGTGGCAACCAGACGCTGGCATTCAGCGTCAAACAGTTTCAGGTAACTCACCGCGTGATCGGGCAGGGGGCCCGCGATACCCTTGAGCAGGTTGCGAACCCCGTACATCATGGAGGTCAGAGGAGTTTTCAGTTCATGCGAGACATTGGTAACGAACTCGGTTTTGGCCTGGTTGTGCTGTTCGAGTCGAACCACGGCCGCCCGGAGTTTGATCTCGATATTTTCGCGATCCCGCATCTCCTCCTGGAGGGCTGTGATCGCATTGCAGAGCTCCTCGGCCGTTCTTTCCTCCGCCGTTCTTGTGTTGGCCGTGTCTGTGTTCACCCGACTTTTGCTCTCCCCTCCGGGATGCGTCCCGTCCGCATAGTCGCAACAGTAATAAGGGGAGGGCGGGAAATCAAGAGATAAGGAAAAGTCGGGGGCATTTTTTTGTTTTGACCTCTTTCGAAGGCCCTCTATACTGCGAAGGAATGTGGAGTGAGGCAGTGACGGCGTCGAGTCAGATAAGGAGCAGCCTGATGAAATCAAATTTCATGGTGGTTAATATGGCGGTGTGTGCGGCGCTGTTCCTGATGTCGGGGGCGGGCGAGTCGTCGGCCCAGACCCTGGTGAAGGCCGCCTCCCACACGGCCGTTGTTCGTATCCGTCAACTCACTGGATATGGTCCCCGCGCCCTATTGAGAAGCCCCGATGCCTCCGGCGGCGGATCCCGCAGCCGGAATACAGTCCGCGAGTGGGCCGAATTGGCCGTCCAGTATGATTCGGAGCCGGACTGGATTGATGAGTTGACCTTCCAGTATTATGCGTTGCTTCGCAGCCGGGTTTCGGGCGAGTATACGTTGCTCAAGGGAAGCGTGACCTATGTTGATGTGGCCCGCGGCCGCAGTCATCTCGGGGTTGCCTATATCCGGCCCAACGCCCTGTCGCGGCTTGGCGAAATTGTCGGGGTGGCGGTGGAGGCCCAGGTCAAGGGAGAGGTGGTGGCGTCACTCTCGGAGGGAAAACTGGGCCCGTCGAAACCGTTGCCAACGGACCCCGGGCGTGAGTGGTGGAAGAAGCCGGAGTTGGTTCCCCGTGAAGGATATATTGTGGAGAAGTCAAAGACTCCCTTTGCGTTGATTAATTTTGATGACTACGAATCTGTTAAGTAGGTCACCATGCTTGGATCAGACCGCATTCTATCGTTGGACATAGGGAACAGCAAGCTGGCGCTTGCTGAATTCAGGATCACCAGTTCGAAGAGTCTGGAATTGGTCAACTATATTGTGTCGCCCCTGGGGTATGATCCTGAGACGACGACGGATTCGTCGGCCTATATTATCTCCGGCATTCGTGATGCCATGCGGGAAAGCGGTATCCGTCCGGGTTCCGTCGCGGTTTCGGTGTCGGGTCAGATGGTTTTTCCCCGTTATGTCAAACTTCCGCCTGTGACCTCCGATAAAATTGCCCAAATCGTGAAGTACGAGGCACAACAGAACGTGCCGTTTCCGATCGAGGAGGTGGTTTGGGATTACCAGTTGGTGGGGCATGAGACGAGTGAGCTCAGCGTCCTGCTCGTTGCGGTCAAGGGGGAACTGGTCAAGAATCTCACGGATTGCGTCGAGGCGGCGGGGCTGGATCCGGTGTTGGTCGATGTGTCGCCCCTGGCGCTTTACAATGCCGTTCGGTACAACTATTCCGATTTGCCGGGATGCGCCATGATTCTGGATATGGGCGCCCGTTCCACAAACGTGGTGTTCGTCGAGGGGAATAAGATATTCAGCCGTAGCATTCCCGTTGCCGGCATGGCCATCACCAAGGATGTGATGAAGGAATTCGGACTGTCCTTTGAGGAGGCCGAGCAACTCAAAATTGCCCATGCCTTTGTGGGGTTTGGCGGTGTTTACGAAGGGCATGAGGTGGGGGTTTCGGATCGAACGTCCAAGATTGTCAGGAACATCATGACGCGCCTCCATGCCGAGGTGGTCCGGACGATCAATTTCTATCGAAGCCAGCAGGGTGGGAGCCAACCCGCGATGGTGTTGCTGGCCGGCGGCTGTTCCATGATTCCGCATGTCAATGTTTTCCTGAAGGAAAAGTTGAAACTCGAGGTGGACTTTATCAATCCGTTCAGGAATGTCGCGGTTAGCAACGGCATTCCGGCGGAGAAGGTGGCGGAAGACCTCAATCTGCTGGGTGAAGTGGTGGGCCTGGCTCTGCGCCGGGTTTTGTCGTGTCCGGTCGAAATCAATCTTCTTCCGCCCGCGCTTGCGGCCCGCAAGGTGTTGCAGCGCCGGATTCCCTTTTTCGGGTTGGCGGCATTCGGGATGGTGTTGACGATTCTGGTGTTCGGACTCTTTCTTCACCAGATGAAGTCCATGGCGGAACAACGTTTGAAGATGGTGCAGGCCCGTGTGGCCATGTTGAGCGTTCCGAACGTCAAACTGGGCGAACTGATCAAACAGGAGGAACAGGTTTACGCCAAGGCTGAAGACCTGAACCGGTTGATCGAGGCAAGGACACGGTGGGTTGCGATCCTGAGCGATCTGCACGAGCGTCTGGTGCCCGGAATGTGGCTGACGGCGGTCATGGCCACGCCGGCCAGGGATAAAACGAGTCCGGCCCGGATCGAAATCCGGGGGATGGCGTTCAGCGATGAGGTGAACAACCATGCCGTTACGGAATACGTCGCACGATTGAAGGGAACCGGATATTTTACCGAGGATCTTCAGATCAGGCGAATCCGGCCGGTTGACGGAACGGATTATGCCATGGAATTCATGGTGGACGTCGTGCTGAAGGAGACCCGATCTGAAAAAAAGGCGGGGGTGGGGGATGTTCCGCCTGCCCAATCCGAGAAGGTTCGTAAGGGGAACGCATAGCCTATGCAGTCTCGTCGCAAAATGGTTTTCATGGCTTTGTTTGCATTTATTGGCCTGCTTTTCCTGGGATCCGTGTTCGTCCTGATCCGGGGATTTCTTCAATTCTCGGAGGTGGAATCAACCCTCCGGGAATCCAATGACACGCTCAAGGCTCTCTATCAGCGCAATCCGTTCCCGTCCCATGAGAATCTGAAGTTTGAGCGGGAGAATCTCGCGGTTCTTGAACGGGAGTGGACGGGACTTCAGTCCGCATTATGCGAGAAGCAGGTGGAGCCGCTGGGACAGAGTCCGGCGGTGTTCATCAATCAGTTCTTTGAGACACAGAGGGGGCTCCTGTCGAAAGCCAGCGCCGCCGGCGTCTCGGCGCCCAAAAATTATGATTTCAGTTTTGGGCGTCACATGACGGGCAACCTGCCCGCGCCGCAGGACGTGCCCCGTTTGACCCAGCAACTGAAGATCGTTCAAACCCTCTGCGGCGTACTGTATGCGGCAAAAATAAACAAACTGTCAGCCATTGCCCGGCAGGAGTTCGAAGTGGATGCGGCGGGAGCGGCCGCGGCAAGCGCCCCGGGTTCCGTCCGGTTTTCCGAGATGTCCGTCAAAAATAGGACGGATCCGATGGCGGGAATCATTCCAGCCGGGAAACTTTACGGGCAATGGCATTTTGTCCTTCAGTTTTCAGGGCGTGAAAGTTCAGTCGTCAACGTCCTGAACGGGTTTGCGAAATTATCCCTTTTTGTCGTGGTGTCGCGCGTGAATATTGAGGGCGAGGAAAAACTCTTTGAGCGCAAGGAGGTGGCGGTGGCCAAGACGGGAGATGACTCTCTTGTTGTCAAGGAGCCGCCCAAAGCCAGGGATTACCGGGTCATGTGCGGGCGGGATGCCCTCCTGAACGTGAAGTTGGAATTGGATGTTTATCAGTTCGCGAAGCCGCAGGCGTTGGAGTCCGCGCATAAGCCGGGAGGGCGATGATTATGGTGGCCGGCATGGGAGCATGGTTTCAGAAAAACTACGACAGGATTATCGCGGCGGCGGTTCTCCTGATTCTTCTCGTGTCCCTGGTTTCCCTGGCGATTCAGGCGAAAAGTCAGAAGACGGAGCAGAAAAACTTCGATATGCAGTTGACGGTTCTCAAACCCAAACACGCCAAGGTGATGCCGGCGGACAAGGCCGTTTTCGAGAAGTCCCTGGCGGCGCTCGCGGAGCCCTTGCAGAACGAGATATGGGAACTCTCGTTGCTGACTCCTGAACTTCGAGTGAAGTGTGTGAACTGTGACCGTCCCATCCCGTATTCGTCCACCAATTGCACGTTTGCCCAATGCGGAGCGCCGCAACCCGAGTCACAGGGCGGAATCATTGACAAGAATAAGAACATCATTCCGGACGAATGGGAGGAGAAATACGGATTGATGTCCTTTGATCCCGACGTGATCAATCAGGATCCCGATAGTGATGGATTTACGTCAAAAGAGGAGTTCGACTGGAAGACGGATCCGAAAGACCCCTCCAGTCATCCCTCGTATCTTGTTAAACTTCGTGTCGACGATATCAAACCCATCCCGTTTCGCATGATTTTCAAGGCCGTAAGCAAGGCAAACAGCGCCCTGATTTTCCAGATCAACCTTCGGACGAACGGGCGCACCTATTGGAAGAAAATGGGAGAGGATGCCGAAGGGTTTGCCCTGACGCACTACGACGAGGGCGCGACAGACGGGCCGACACTGACTCTGGCTCGCAATGGCAAGACGATCCCCCTCATTAAAGGCCGAACGGTTCCGCGTGACGAATATGAAGTCAAGGTGGTCTCGCTGATTGACGGGACTGAACTGGCGGTCAGGCCGGATGTGGATTTCGAGTATAAGGGTTGTAAATTCAAGGTCAAAAAAGTTGACATTCAGAGGTCGTCTGTTTTAATAAACGATCCTTCGCGCAATGTGGATGTTTGGGTTGAACGGCATTCGTCAGCCTCGTTGCCGGAGGCAAAAAAGTAAATCGTGTCCGGTTGTGCCGGTGTTTTTTGTGGGTAAAAAGGAGAAGGTTTCTATGAGATTCACTACAACTTTCGGCGTTCTGGTGGCCTTGTTTTTTTGTTCATGGGTGGGTTGCCCGACTTTTTCCCAGGCTAAAGACGCAGGACTTGAGGGCCTGAAACAGGAAATGAGCGACATGCCCGGCGCCCCGTCAGCGGAGGCGGCTCCCGTTGTGGCCGGCGGCGCTGAGCCGGCGAAGGCGGAGGCGGCTCCCGATGTGGTCGGAGGCGCTGAACCGGCGAAGGCGGAGGTGGCTCCCGTCGTCGAGGAACTTGCCCCGCCTGCCGCCGCCGTTGCGGTGCCGAAGAAAAAAGAGCCCGCGACGTCTTCGCCTGCGGCTCTTTCCATTGATGATCTTGCGCCCGCCCCCGCCGTTCCGGTGGTTGCGGAGGCCCCTAAAGTTGAGGCGCCCAAAGTGGCGGCCCCCGCGTCCCCTGTCGCGGCAGGGCCGGATGCCGAAACGAAACTGGCCTTGGAGGCGGCGGTGAAGAGTTTCGGAACCCCTGACCGCATCAAGATCGGAACGACGGTCTCCCAGCAGGAGGAAGTTCGGCGGAAGGCAAATGAATTGGAGGGGATCAAGGCCCTTGGCCTGGCTGACCAGGCCTGGAAAGACCGCGACTACACGCTGGCGGCGGAACAGTATAAGGTTGCCCTCTCCAGGATTCCCGTGACGCTCCGCAACAAGGCGCTCAGGGATCGCGCCCGCGACCGCATCCCGGAATGCGAATACGAGGTTATTCTCGCGTTGGTCAAGGATGGAAAGAAGGATGACAGCGCCTTGACACTGGGTGGTGAATTTCTCAAACAGCGTCCCGGCAACGTGCGTTTGAAAAACCTTCTCACAAAAGTCCAGGAAAAACAGACGGCATCACTTACAAAGGGCGCTGTATCCGACAACGCGGTTACGGGTGAAACGGACATCGAGAAGCAGATGCGTCTTGGCAAAGGGTTCATGGCCGGTCGGGAATATGGCAAATCGAGGGCCTGTTTTGAGTCCGTGCTGGGGCTTGACCCCGACCACCGCGAGGCGATGCGTTACCTTAAGGTGCTCGGTGAGCGCGAGTACGGCAACAAATCCGTCGAGCGTGAGGCCACGGTTCAGAAGATGGAAGCTGAGGTGCGTGATACCTGGAACCCGAAGTACAAGGTCATCAAGGGGCGGGAAATGGCGCCGGCTGCCAAACCCGCCGGGCCCGCCACGTCGATGCTTGAAGACAAAATGAAGAAAATCGTCATTGATGAAATCGAATTCCGCGCCGCCAATATGCATGATGTTGTGGACTTCCTGAATAAGCGGAGCCGGGATTGCGACAAGACCACCGACGAGGACTCCAAGAAGGGTGTTAATATCATCCTGAATCTGGGTCTCGGAACGCAAGCCGCCCCGGCGAAGGCAGCGGGCGCGGAGGATGTGTTTGCCGCAGATACAGGCAAGGGCGCCGGGGGGGGCGGGGCCTCCAGCGTTCCTGAAGTGACTTTCTCGGCCCGGTATATCACCCTCTTCAATGCCCTGAAAATCATCACCGATGTGGCCGGCTTGAGATGGCGCATTGATGGCGACGTGGTCATGATCGTTCCCAAGGATTGGTCTAATGAAACGATGGAAATGCGCATGTATCCCGTTGAGCCGACCTTCATTGAGCGCGTCAAGATGGCCAGTACCGAGATGCCGTCCGCATCGACCACGGTGGGCGGTCGTGAAAAGACGAGCATTCAGAACAACACCATCGAGGGTCAGCCGCCTGCGGATTTGAAGGCGTATTTTGAAAATATGGGGGTCAAATTCCCGAAGGGTTCAACGGTGAACTACAGTCAGGCCATTGGCAAGGTCATCGTCCTGAATACCGTGGATAACCTGACCGCCTTCGAAAAGATCCTCGCCGAACTGAATGTCGTGCCCAAGCAGGTCGAGATCGAGGCCCGATTCGTTGAAATCAATGAAACGGATCTTTATGAGGCCGGTTTGGAATGGTTGTTGACGGACAATTGGGAAATGCTGGTGAAGAACAACCCCAATTCCTACGCCCCGCTTTCTTCCAATTCCAGGATGCAGATGAATGCCAACTCCTCCGACGGGGGTGTGACCAGGGGGCTCCGGTTCTGGGGGACAGGTTCTGACAGCAAGCAGATTCTTCAGGGTAGCGGCACGGGAACGGCCGGGGCCATCGCGTCTTTCGCGAGCGTTCTGACGAATCCGGATCTTTCCGTGATCCTTCATGCGCTCGAGCAGAATGGGAATGCCGACCTGCTCTCCGCGCCAAAAGTGACGACGCGATCCGGTTCGGAAGCCACCATCAAGGTGGTCACCGAGTATATTTATCCGACCGCGTTCGAGGTTCAGGGCGGTCAGTTGCAGGGCCAGCAGGCGAATCAAAACGCCGGAAATATCGTGCAGGAAACAACCGTTGTTCCCTCGGACTTCGCCACCCGCGAAGTGGGTGTAATCCTGAACGTGCTCCCCGAGGTCAGTCCTGACGGGAACATGATCAACCTGACCATGAAACCGAGCGTGGTGACCGATCCGATCTGGTATCAGTATGGATCGACCGTGCGGCGCGCGGATGGATCCACGATGCAGTTGAACATGCCCCAGCCGTTCTTCCAGATCCGCACGCTCGAGACGCAAATCTCGATCTATGACGGGGCGACGGTGGTGATGGGCGGATTGATCACGGAATCAGTGGAGAAGGCGAATGATAGGATTCCGATTCTTGGAGATATCCCCTTCATTGGCGCGCTGTTCCGGTCGAAGGCGGAAAAAAGCGTGAAAAAGAATCTGCTTATCTTCGTGACTGCCAAGCTGGTCGATCCTGCCGGGCGTTTGATCAGGAGTCAGGATCAGGATATTGTGAAGCCGGCAGGCGCGGCGGGATCGAACCCGGCCGCTCCCGCAAAATAACACCACCGATGATTGCCAAAAGGCTGTTACTGGTTGACGGAACCCAGTTGTTCTACCGGTCGTTTTTCGGGATCAGAGGATTGTCAACCAGCGCCGGGCAACCGACCAATGCCGTCTACGGATTCGTTCGCGGCATCCATCAACTGATTGATGTCTGGGCGCCCTCGCATATCGCCGTAGCCTGGGACGGGGGTGTTCCCGCCGCCCGTCTGGCCCTGCTTCCCGACTATAAAGCCCAGCGCCCCCCGATGCCTGATGATTTGCGTCGGCAGTACGAGCCGGTGTCAGAATTTCTCCAACGGGCAGGTATCCCCCTGATTCGCCTGGATCACGAGGAAGCCGACGACATTCTGGCGTCACTCGTCAGACAGGCGAAACCTGACGCCGAAGACATCATGATTGTGACGGCGGACAAGGATCTCTACCAACTGGTGGCGGATCAGACGGTGATGGTCTCCTGGGGCAAGGATGACAAGCGTGTTGACCGTCTTGCGGTGTTCGAGAAAACCGGGGTTTATCCCGAACAGATTGTTGACTGGTTGGCCCTGACGGGAGATGCTGTCGACAACATTCCCGGAGTCGAGGGGATGGGGCCCAAGACCGCCTCAAAACTATTGACACAGTTCGGATCCCTGACGGCGCTATGGCCCCGGTTGGCCGAGGTTCAGTCTGCGCGAATCCATGATCGGCTGCTGGGCGCGCGCGGGACGATCGAACGGAATCTTTCGCTGGTGAGGTTGCAGGATACGATCGCCTGCTTTCCCGGCTGGGAGTCTCTGGCCGTCCGACCTGAAAAACAGGCGGCGATGCGGCCCTTCTATTCCCGCATGGAGTTTCACTCCCTCCTCAAAGGGTGTGATCAGGGGGAATTGTTTTAATTTCTTTCTCTGAAAACGTTGACTCTGATGCCGACTTCGCTCTATCCTTTTTTCCTATGAAAGTCTTCGTCATTGGCGGTGGTGGAAGAGAACATGCCCTGGTCTGGAAACTGGTGAAAGACAGCCGTCATCCGCGGGTGTTCTGTGCGCCGGGCAACGCGGGCACGGCGGAACTGGCGGTGAATGTTGCCATCCCGTCTGACGATGTCCCCGGGTTGGTGACATGGGCCCGTGAAAATCGTCCTGACCTTACGGTTGTGGGGCCGGAGGCGCCGCTGTGCGCCGGGATCACCGACGCCCTTGAGAAGGAGGGGTTCAGGGTGTTTGGCCCAACCCAGGCTGCGGCCAGGATGGAGGGCAGCAAGGTATTCGCGAAGGACGTCATGATGGCCGCCGGAGTGCCCACGGCCCGATCCAATACCTTTACCGAGGCGGACGAGGCCATTGAATTCATCCGTGATATCGGGGCGCCCATCGTGATCAAGGCCGAAGGGCTTGCCGCCGGCAAAGGGGTTACCGTGTGCGCGACCCGTGAGGAGGCGGAACGGGCCGTCACCGAGGCCTTGGTGGAAGGGGCTTTTGGCGAGGCGGGAAAACGCATCCTGGTTGAGGAATTTCTGGCGGGCGAGGAGGTTTCCGTTCTGGCGCTCACCGATGGGACTCATGTGGTTCTTCTGGCATCGGCACAGGATCACAAACGTGCTTATGATCAGGACAGGGGCCCCAACACGGGAGGCATGGGGGCCTATTCCCCCGCGCCTGTATTGAGGCCGGAGCAAATGCCCGATATTGAGCGCGAGGTATTCGGAAGAACGTTGACAGAGTTGAAGAGCCGCGGCATCCCTTACAAAGGGGTACTGTATGCCGGCATCA
>CAYHEL010000062.1:0-9966 GCA_964355415.1 uncultured Verrucomicrobiota bacterium
AGGCTCGAGCCCCTTTCCTCTCAGCAAGGCGCAGAACGTCGCCACGTCCCGGTCATCATTGACATGGAATTGCCCGTCCGGGGATTCGACCGGGGTCAGATACCCCCCCACGGTGGTTCGACTGGCAATGCTCATCTTGTTGACCCCAAGCCCCGCCATCCCATCGCGGAACGCGGGGGCTTCGCGGGTGGACAGGACCAGGGGAACATCGGGCATACAGATACGGAATGCGAAAATGATCTGGGCCAGCGTGCGGTCATCCACGGGAAAAGGGGGATGATAGCCGCCCTCCTGGGAACAGACACGCGGGAATGAAATGGATACACCGGATTGCCAGAACCGGCGTCGTAAATACAGGGCATGGCGAAACAGACTGATGACATCAAACAACGGATCGCTGAGTCCCAACAGGGCGCCAAGACCCACCGTCCGCATTCCGCCCTCCAGAGCGCGCGCCGGGGTCTCGATCCGGTTGGCATAGTCCCGCTTGAGTCCCCACCGATGCATGGCCTCATACTGAATGGGCTCGTAGGTTTCCTGGTAAACAGTCACTCCCATGGCGCCCGATTGAACCAGGCCCCGGTATTCCTCCGCCCGCATCGGAAACGCCTCAAGGGTGACGGCCGCGAATCGTTGGGCGGCGAGTTGCACCGCCTGGTTAAGATAATCGAGATCCGCAGGGGACGTGCGCTCTCCCGTTAAGAGAAGAATTTCATCGAACCCCATCGCCTTAATGGCGTCCAGTTCCGCGATCATCTCCTCCGGCTTCAATCGGTGTCGCGCCTGTTTCCGGTCTGCGGCAAAACCGCAATACACGCACCCGCCGGAACAATAATCCGAAAGGTAGAGAGGAATATACAGGGACAGGGTTTGACCGAAGTGGCGTCGGGTCAAGGCCCGGGCCCGTACCGCCATCTCCTCAAGACAGTCGCCGGCGCAGGCTGACAAAAGCGCCGCCAAGTCAGCCTCACCGGGTTGGGAGGAATCCAACGCGCGCCGGACATCCGCCGGGGAAGCGTTCCGGGCGGCAGGCATCCAGGGGGTGGGATCGAGATAGGATGGAATGACCCCCGCCATCACACGCCTGTCAGAAATGACGTTAAGGGACTGGTCGCCACGGCACACTCTGAGCGGGACATGATGCCCGCCCGGCGCGCGGCCAAACCCGCCTTGACAGCCGTCGCGAAAGCGGCGGCCATGTCCGCAGGATGCCCCGCCGCCGCGATCGCGCTGTTGACCAGCACGGCCGAGCACCCCATTTCCATGGCGGCGGCCGCCTCCGAGGGTGATCTCAAGCCCGCATCCACAATGACCGGGATCCCGCTGTCTGCAATAATCAACTTGATCATGTCGGCCGTGGACAACCCGTTGCCGGTTCCAATGGCCGAGCCCAGCGGCATGACGGCGGCACAACCCGCGTCCTCCAAACGCCTGGCCAAAACGGGATCGGCGGGCATATAGGGCAGAACCACAAAACCTGCTTTCGCCAGTTCACGGGAGGCCTCATAGGTCTCGATCGGATCCGGCATCAGGTGATGCGGATTGGGATGGATCTCCACCTTCACGAAAGCACTGCCAGACAGTTCGCGGCCCAGCATGGCGGCGCGCACCGCCTCCGCAGCCGTCCTGGCGCCGGACGTGTTGGGAATAAGCGTGATCCCGAGTTTCAAAAGCGGACCCAGCAGATCATCCGAAGGGCGTTCCCGATTAAACCGGCGTAAAGCCACGGTGACCAACTGGGTTCCTGACGCCTGAATGGCGTCAATCATGATTTCCGTGGAGGCGAATTTTCCAGTTCCCATAATTAAGCGGGATTCAAATTCCCGCCCGCCCAAAATCAATTTCTGGCCCTCATTCATCATCCTGTCCCGCCCTTCGTTGCTCTCTGCACTCACCCGCCACCCATAAAAATCAGGACTTCGACGCGATCCCCTTCAATCAAGACAGTACTATTCCGCTCCTCCTTGGGAACGATCCGGTCGTTAACCATAACCGCCACGCGCTCCGGAACAATGTCCAGGGCTGTCAGCAAATGCCGTAGCGTCGCCGGGTCGCCAAGTTCGTACAACGTGCCATTAAGTGTGATAGTCATAAAAAAAGCGCCTTTAAGGCGCCTCCCATTAACGATCCCTTCGCCGGCATAACCCGGATCAGGTTCAACGGGTTTAATCTCAGCCCCATCAGGGCACCCCATGTGTTTGTCGAAATATACTTCATTCGGTCCTCCCCCGCAACTGCGTATTCCGTGTGTCAAACTTACTGTTGACACCGGGGAGGCATGCTGATAACTATTGCCCCGTTTTTCGTCGCACCCGTGGTGGAATTGGCAGACACGTAAGATTCAGGTTCTTATTCCGCAAGGAGTGGGGGTTCAACTCCCTCCGGGTGCACCAAATTCAATTTCCGCTGTGATCCTTATCGAGGAATAGATCCACTGGCATTATCTTCATAAAGGGTGTAGATAATACCCTCCATATGAAAGCCTCAAGCATGACAACCCAAGCAGGATTGATCGTTGCCCTCGGAATCCTTCTTTCCGGGTGCAATATGACACTGGTCGATTCCATCCCCCCCCTATCCGAGGATAACCATGCCCCGGTTGTTGCCGTGACGTCCTTTGAAAATCGCGCGGGGTCTGACGGACAATGGAAACTGGGCGATGGCATGGCCGATCTGCTGGTCTCGGAACTGGTTCAGTCACGCAATTTTGTCGTGGTCGAACGCCAGCATTTTGAAAAAATTACCGGAGAAATCGAGCGGCAGCAAAGCAGTCTCTTCAGACCCGAGGGAAAGACCAAACGGGGACAGATGAAAAACGCCCAGTACCTTATCCGTGGCGTGATCAATGACTTCTCGCAAACGGGAGGGGGCGGTTTCTCGGTCTCGTTCCTCCGAAACCTCTTCCTGCTCGGGCGCGGCTATACCGCCCGCGTGGCACTGACCCTGACCCTGGTGGATGTGGAAACCGGCCAGATCCTCAGCGCCGTGCAAAGCGCCGGAGTGGTGCGGACGCGGGAAGCCTATGCCAAGGCGAAATACGAAGGCATCAGTTTCGGCGGTGACGTTTTCTTTGAAACCCCGCTCGGCCAGGCCACGTCGCGAGCCATCTATGGCGGAGTCAAACAGATCACGAAGGATATTCCCCAGAATCCCTGGCGACCCATGATCAGTTGCGTCCGGAATGGTTCCATTCTGGTCAACGGCGGAAAAGATCGCGGGTTCAAGTTGGACGCCAACTATATCGTACGCGGCCCGGCGGATCCCGTCACAGACCCCGCCACCGGCGATATCCTTACCTTCGTGCCCGGCCCGAAACGTGGCGTCATCCAAATTATTCAGGTTGACGACAAGGTTGCCTATGCCAAAGCCATCGAGGGTCATGATTTCAACCGCGGCCAGTGGTTGATGAAAGCCACACCCAAGACCAAGGGGCCGTGAGGAAGCGCGTCGTATTCGGTGAGCCATGAAATCTGGATTTCTCGACAAACTCATTGCCCGGCTGGATCGGCTTGACCCGACCAGCGTGCAGACTCATTTTCTGCGTTTGGCCAAGGAAAAAGGCCTTCTGGAAACCATCTTTCAGTCGATTCAGGAAGGGGTTGTGGTGCTGGATGGCAAGGGTCATATCACCTACACCAATCGGGCGGCGTCGGAACTCATCGGGTTCAGCCAGGAATCGGTTATTGGAAAGCCCATGAACCGATACCTGCGTGACATTGAGTGGGATCGGGTGCTCGACCTTGACCCCAGTGAATGGACCAAACTCAGCAGCCACCAGATTGAAGTGCGCTATCCCGAACCTCGCTTCCTGAGTTTCTATGTCGTTCCCCTGTCGGCCCTGGACAGCGCGGAACAAGGCGCCGTCATCATTCTTCGCGACGTGACCCGTGATCGTGAACAGGAGGCCAGTATGCTGGAGTCCGAACGCCTGAACGCGGTTCGCCTCCTGGCGGCCGGGGTCGCCCATGAGATCGGCAATCCGCTTAACGCCCTGAATATCCATCTTCAACTCCTGGATCGCGACCTCAAGAAAAGCGACGCCCGGAACCGGGCCGCCCTGATGGAGTTGGTCGATGTGGCGCGTACCGAGGTCTCCCGGCTCGACCTGATCATCACCCAATTCCTCCGCGCCATACGTCCCTCCAAGCCGGCCCTGGCCAAGACGTCGGTCACGACGGTACTCAAGGACACGCTCTCCCTCCTGAAGCAGGAGATCGACAACCGCGCCGCGCATGTGGAACTTGAAATCGCCTCGGATCTCCCGGTCATCCGGCTCGACAAGGATCAGATTAAGCAGGCCTTTTTCAACATTGTTAAGAATGCGCTTCAGGCCATGCCCGACGGGGGATTGCTCCGCATTTCCGGGGCCGCCTCCGATCATTTCATTGCCGTCGCCTTCCGCGACAACGGATCCGGCATCTCCCCCGAGGACATCGGCCATATCTTTGAACCGTACTACACCACCAAGGTAAACGGCTCCGGCATCGGCCTGATGATCGTCCAACGCATTATTCAGGATCACGGGGGACGCATGGATGTGCATAGTGAACCCGGCGTGGGAACCACGTTTACCGTGTTTCTTCCGCTCGACGAACGCCGCGTCCGCCTCCTGAAACCCCATAGCCGATCCAAATCCGAACCGGAGGAGACCGCGTGACTCCCCGCCGCACCATCCTGATCGTTGACGATGACAAAAACACACGCGAGGGACTCAAGCGGGCGCTTCAAGGAACTCATGACGTCGTTCTCGCCGACAGCGCCGAGAAAGCCCTGCCTATGCTCGACGAACGCACCGTGGATATTGTGCTGAGCGATATCCGCATGTCAGGAATGGACGGCATGACCCTCCTCCACCGGATCATGGCCCGCAGCAATCCCCCCATCGTGATCATGCTCACCGCCTACGGGAATGTGGAAACGGCGGTGGAGGCCATGAAGCGGGGCGCCTATGATTTCCTGACCAAACCGGTCAATCTGGATCACCTTGACATGCTGATCAAGCGCGCCTTGCGATCCCACGAAGTGGAGAACGAGAACCTCAGTTTGCGCGCCCAACTTGACAGTCGTTTCGGTCTCGACAACATCATCGGCCACTCTGACCTGATGCAGGATGTCTTCGAGACCATCCGGCAGGCGGCGCCGACCCAGGCCACGATGCTGATCCAGGGGGAAAGCGGAACCGGGAAGGAACTCGTGGCGCATGCCATCCACCAGTTCAGCGCCCGCGCCAAGGGACCCTTCGTCCCGGTGCACTGCGCCGCGCTATCCCCCACCCTGCTGGAAAGCGAACTCTTCGGGCACGAAAAGGGCGCCTTTACCGGCGCCTCTGAGCGGCGTCAGGGCCGATTTGAACTGGCCGATGGCGGAACCCTGTTCCTGGACGAAATCAGCGAGATTCCCACCTCGATCCAGGTCAAACTTCTGCGCGTTCTCGAGGAGCGCCAGTTTGAGCGGGTGGGAGGTCACCAGACGCTGGACGTGGACATCCGGCTGATCGCCGCAACCAATGCCGATCTCCCCGCCATGGTTAAGGCGGGAACCTTTCGCAACGATCTGTACTTCCGGCTTGACGTGGTCTCCATCACGCTTCCCCCCCTCCGGAAACGACCGGAGGATCTCCCCCTGCTTTGCGCTCATTTCCTCAAGGAATTCGGCAAACGGAACAATAAACCGGTGGAGGATATCACCTCCGATGCCATGGGCATTCTCACCGCCTACGCCTGGCCCGGCAATGTTCGCGAATTGAGAAATGTGATCGAGCGCATGGTGGTGCTGTCTCGGAGCCCCCGCCTGACCGTCAGAGACCTCCCGGTCACCCTCCGAAACGCCGTGCAGGGCGAACACCCCCGAACCGCCGCGGGGATCAAGGGTGATCCCGGGCAACGGATCTCCTCTGAATCCATGGCCGACGCTGAACGGGTGATGATCTATGCGGCGCTCAAGAAGCACAACGGGAACCGCACCCGGGCCGCCGAACAACTGGGCATCAGCCGCCGAACCCTGCAACGGAAACTCAAGGAGTACCAAGCCCAGAATGTCTCCACCCCGCCCGCGAGTGAACCGGCGCACAAACCCGCGTCTGCATTGACTTGAGCGCTTTCATACCCTATCCTTAAGCCCATATGACGACGCCACTCCCAACCAGTTTGACAGGGTTGCTTAAACAGACTGGACTCCTGTCCGAGTCCCAGATCACGGCCTTGATTCAGGATGCCCATCAGAACGACCTTTCCCTGACGCGGGCGGCGGTGGGCCAGGGGTTCACCACGGAGGAAGCCTTCCTGGAGTCGCTGGCCAGTGTGCTCCGCCTGCCCTTTCTCCGCCTTGGCACCATGACCATTGAGGCCGCCATTTTGGAAAAACTTCCCACCCGCGCCGTGTTCCAGTACAACGTCATCCCCTATGCCATCGAGAATGGCGCCCTGATGGTGGCCACCAATGATCCCTTCGACGCCGGACTGGTGGACGCCCTGCGACTCGCCTCCGGGATGCGCATCAAACTGGCCCTCGCGCTGCTCAATGATATCGCCAACGCCGTGAAGAAATTCTACGGCGTCGGCGCGGACACGATGGAAAAACTGATGCAGGACAACCAGCGCATCGAGGTTGCGCCGGATGAGTCCCTCATGAAAACCGACCTGAGCGAACTCGATCAGGAAGCCTCCATCGTCCGGTTCGTGAACCAGATCATCTGGGAAGCCTATCAGGAACGATCCACGGACATTCACATGGAGCCGATGGAAAACCAACTTCGCATCCGGTACCGGGTCGATGGCGTCCTCCACCAGACTCCGCTACCGGCGCAGTTGTCACGTTTTCAGGCCGCCATTATTTCCCGCATCAAGGTCATGGCCAACATGGACATCGCCGAAAAGCGCCTGCCCCAGGATGGCCGTATTGGCATGCGAATCCAGGGCGAAGACATCGATATTCGCGTTTCCACCCTGCCCACCGCCTATGGGGAAAGCGTCAGTTTGCGTCTGCTCATGCGCGGCAAGGAATTCATCGGGCTTCGTCAACTCGGGTTGCGGGAACGCGATGAAACGATCATCCGCAAAATTATTGAAAAACCCAACGGGATCATCCTGGTAACCGGTCCGACCGGTTCGGGAAAATCCACCTCGCTCTATGCCTATCTGCACGAAATCAACACCATCGACCAGCGAATCATCACGGTCGAGGATCCGATTGAATATGAGATGGCCGGAATCAACCAGTGTAACGTGAAGGCGGACATCGGACTGACGTTCGCAAGCGCCCTCCGCTCCATCCTGCGCCAGGATCCGGACATCATCATGATCGGGGAAATCCGCGACTTCGAAACGGCGGAAATTGCCATCCGGGCCTCGCTTACCGGCCATCTGGTCTTCAGCACGCTTCACACCAACGATGCCGGCGGCGCCGTGACCCGGCTCCTTGACATGGGGGTCGAACCCTTTCTGGTCGCCTCCTCGCTGGAAGCCGTCGTCGCCCAGCGACTGGTTCGCCGCCTCTGCCCGGCGTGCAAACGACCCGTCACGAAACCGGATCTCGTTTTCCTGAGGAGTGTCGGCTTCCCGATTGACAAAATCGAACCTGACACCATCCACGAGGCCGTGGGGTGCGAGACGTGCCGCATGACCGGGTTCCGGGGCCGGACCGGTCTGTACGAACTGCTCCAAATTACCGAGACCATTGAGCCCCTCATTCTGGCGCGTTCCTCCTCAAACACCATCAAACAGAAGGCCGTCGAAGAGGGCATGCTGACCTTGCGTGACGACGGCTGGTCCAAGGTTCTCGAAGGCATGACAACCATTGAAGAAGTGGTGCGTGTTTCGGAAGAGACCGACTAATGGCAACGTTCAACTATAAGGCGAAGGACAAAGCGGGGCAGCGTGTCGAGGGCTCCGTGGAGGCCAACACCCGTCTCCTTGCCCTGCGGCAAATTGAAAAACTGGGCCTGGTTCCTGTCTCCCTCACGGCAGGATCCGAAGCGACATCGCCGGCCCCTGAGAAAAAAAACAAAACACCCGCCAAACTCGGCAAATTCAGTCTCTTTTTCAATCGGCCGCCGAAAATGAAAACCCGGGATGTGCTGATCTTCTCCACCGAACTGAGCGATCTGCTCGCCTCGGGAATGAACCTCGGGCAAGCCTTGACCACCCTGGCCAACCGGAAAACAGGAACCGCCTCGGATGACATCATCCGCGACATCCGGGATCAGATCATTCAGGGAACGCCACTCTCGGACTCCATGGCCAAGCACCCGACCTCGTTTCCCTCACTTTATGTCAGCATGGTGAAGGTCGGCGAAGCCAGCGGGGCGCTCTCTGAGGTCATGACCCGTCTGGTGGAGCATTACGAACGACTTCAGGATCTGAAGGAAAAAGTCGTCATGGCGCTGGTCTATCCGGCCATCGTCCTGTTTATGGGCTTCGCCACCATGATCTTCTCCATGGTGTTCGTCATTCCCAAGTTTTCCTCCATTTTCCTGGAATTGGGCAGTACCTTGCCCCTCCCCACCCGCATGCTGATCGGCATGAGCGACTGGCTATTGAAATTCGGATGGCTGGCCATGGCCGGATTGATTGTCGGCGGTATTTTTCTGAATCGTGCGTTGCAGACCCCGACCGGAAAGCAACGCTGGCACCGGATGCAACTCAAGACCCCGTTCATCAAGGGAATCGTGGCCTCCAGCACCTATGCCAATTTTGCGCGAACACTCAGCACGCTGCTTAACAACGGGGTTCCGGCCCTTCAGGCGCTGACGATTGTGGAACAGACCATTGGCAACGTGGTCATTGCCGCTGAAATCCGGAATGCCCGTGACCGCGTCACCGACGGGACGACGATTTCCGGTCCGCTGGCGGCGGGCAAAGTCTTCCCCCCCCTCATGACCGATATGCTCGCCATTGGCGAGCAGACCGGCGACATGGCGAGCGCGCTGAAACACATTGCCCACCGGTACGAGAACGAACTCAACCGCAATGTTAAACTCTTTACGACGGCCCTGGAACCGATTTTGATCGTGGTCGTCGCGCTTCTGGTCGGCTTCATTGCCGTCAGTATTGTTATGGCCGTATTCAATGTCACAAACGGATTGGGCGTCTAAACGTAATAGGGAGAACCGTCATGAATAAACTCACATCGATACTCATGTTGAAGTCCGACAGGAACACGTCACGCGCCGGGTTCACCCTGGTTGAAATTCTGCTCGTGGTGGCCATTCTCGGCATTCTGGCGGGTGTGGCCGTGGTCAGTCTGAAAGGACGAACCAAAACAGCCAGCGTCGCGGCCACCCGCACCAGCATCCAGGCCGTTGGCACGGCCATCGACACCTACGAGGTGGACAACGGCGTCTATCCGGGATCGCTCCAGAGTCTTCTGACCAAGGGAAGCGAAAACAACTGGAACGGGCCCTACATGAAAGATGGCCGCATGCCCAAGGACGCCTGGGGCAATGAATTCATCTATTCCCTTCAAGGCGATGTCTATAAATTGACGTCGGCAGGCCCGGATGGACAAGCCGGCTCCGCCGACGACATTACGAACTGATGCATCCCCGTTCCCGAGCCTTCACCCTCGTGGAAATCCTGATGGTTCTGGCGATCATCGGGATCTCCACGATCATCGCGATGCCGTCGCTGGTTAAATCCATTCGCGGAAATCGACTGCGCGTGGGAACTCGAACCATCGTGATGGCGGGTAATTACGCACGCACCATGGCAATCTTGAGAACCCAGGAAATGAAACTGGTTCTGGAAAAAGAGGCCGGCCGTGTCACCGTGGAGCCGCTCCGGGATGTGATTGCCCCCCGTCCCGAGGATCGCGGGTTTGCCGATACGCCCGCACCGGAGGCCCCCCCCTCCCCGCGCGATACTCCGCCCCCGCCCAGTGCGACCGCAGGCGCCCTTCCTCCGATCCGGATTGTCCGCCAACTAGATGCTGTGCATATTGACTATGTGACGATCGAACACAAGAAAAACA